>CAMTNN010000014.1 GCA_947073895.1 uncultured cyanobacterium | reverse complement strand
ATGGGTCCATTGAAAGGTATGTCGCTGACAGCGAGGGCTGCCGATGCGGCGAGTCCGGCGAGAGCGTCGGGCATGTCCTCGCCGTCGGCCGCGGTGGGGGCTGTGTTATTAAATGAGTAAGCATGGTAATTGCTGGGGACAATAATGGAAAAATCTTCAAAAGGAACTGCAACCCCTTTTCCAAACCATTCCTTTTCACACAATTCTTTCTCAAAGCCATAGAACCCGCCATAACACATACACTTCTGCCCTCTTTGTTTTTGAATCAAGTCTTCCGCATGTTTGTATTTAAAAAAATAATGTCCTTTAAATACTTTCCCTATAGAAGCGTAGTATATTTCCTTCAAAAATGTTTTTATATGCATGTGGATAAACAAGTTTATGCAATTTCTAAAAAACGTTTTTTTAAAGGTCCTCCGATATTTATCAAAATATTTACTTTTTTCTTCATGCAATTTTTTAGCTACATCCACATTTCCCACCTCATCCAAAGGGAAAATATCAATATATACTCCAAAAACAATGGGAAAATCAGTCATTTCTACTATAGTGGTATTTGCATCCGAGAATTTAGCGAACCACTGATTGTAAAATTGATTATTAGAATCAACGATTTCATACCCGGTTCCCTGCAATTTCTGTTTAAGCGCAAGAAACTTATCATAGTCACTCCTTGGCATCAAGACATCAATATCATCATCCCAGGGAATATAACCCTTATGGCGTACGGCACCAATTAGTGTTCCAAAATCCAGCCAATATTTTAGATTGTTTTCTTTACATACGTAATCAAGTTCTTTTAACAGTTCAAGATTTGCATATTGAATATCACGTATCTGTCCTTGTGCAGGGGGAAGGGTTGTTATATCAATATTTTTGACTTTGTATTCCTGATATGGTGTATCTTCTTTTTTTAGCCTTGCCTTTGGTTTTGCAATACTAAATGTTATTCCTAAGATACAAAATTTAAATCTTATTTCGGAATTTCTTTTTATGCAAAAAATTTGTTTTAATAATTTATAAATGACTGTTGGTATAACAAAAATTCCAAGTAATAAGTATTTTGTTTTGTAAATACCGACATACGCTTTGAGTAAGTAATTTAAATTAATTTTTTTATAATAGTTCATTCTCTCAGGTAATTTAATATTGTGTTCATGTGCAAATTTTTGCATTTCTTTGTATACAAAAATTCTATCAGTTTCACGTTGTTCTTTTAATGCTTTAGATTTGCAAGTAGAATCAGGACGTTGAATGTAATGGTATAATGTGTTTGGAACAGATACAATTTTATTTGCAAAGTAAATTGCTTTTATTGCAAATTCAACATCTTCATGTAAACGTTGTTCTGTAAACATTATATTGTTGTTTTTTATGAAAGAAGTTTTATAAATTTTATTCGTGCAGTGGAAAAAACGATTTGTTTTATCGGAGCATATTTTTATTTTTTCTGAAATATTAGAGACTACATGTTTGTGTTGGCATTTTATAATATATTTTTTGTAATTTTTCTTATGTTTAATAATACCGGAAACTGCAATATCTGTTTGATTCTCCTGTGCTGCAGTATATAATTTTTCAAAAAAATCACTATCTACATAATCATCAGGGTCAACAAAACCGATATATTCGCCTTGTGCAATTTTTATTCCGTTATTTCTGGCAGTTCCTTGTTTCGAATTTTTTTGTGTAATAACTTTAATTCTTTCATCTTTTTTCGCGAAATCTAATAACAAATTTAAGCTGTTATCAGTTGAACCGTCATCTATGCAAATTATTTCCAGGTTTCTTATGCTTTGATTCATGAGTGATGTTAAGCATGTTTCCAGATATTGTTCTACATTAAAAACAGGAACAATAATTGATAAGCAAATTGAATCTCTTTTCATTTGGCACCTATTATATTGTATTTTTGTAAAATGTATTGCATGTAATGAGTTTATCATAAAAATGTAAAATGCAACACATGTTATACATTTTTGGAGAATAGGAAACATGTCTGGTTATAAGAGAAGTTAATCTAATGTATTCTGTTATAAGTTATGATATATGATGATAAGAAATTTATTGGGCAAGTTATTAAAAATGCCCGTAAAAAAACTAAATTAACTCAGAATCAATTAGCTGAAGCTATTGGAATGTCTGAGAAAAATTTAGGAAATATTGAAAATGGAAAGCAGTTTCCTCAGGTTAATAATTTTTTACATATAATGGAGTTTTTGAACATTCCTTTGGAAGATTTTGGGGTTAATAATATATCCTGTGCTGACGAGTCAAAACAAGAATTGCTTAAAATGTTTTTATCAGTTAAGCCTAAGCATGCAGAAAGTTATTGTAAAATTATTGAATTGATAAAAAATATTACAGATTAATTTCTGCGTTAAACATGTATTCAGCGGGGCCGGAGAGGAATACATCTCCGTTAGGTTTATTTGGAGTTCCGTTCCAAACAACATTAACCTTTCCGCCTAATAGTTCTACATCAACATTGTTTTCAAGAAGACCGTTAAGTATTCCTGCAACAACGCTTGCGCAAGCTCCTGTTCCGCAGGCAAGTGTTATACCGCATCCGCGTTCCCAAACACAGAGTTCAATTTCTTTTGGTGAATGTATTTTTATAAATTCAACGTTTGTTTTTTCAGGGAACTCTGCTCCAAGTTCGATTTCAGGGCCGTAAGTTTTGGCAAGCTCAAGAAGATTTTCGTTATCTTTTATAAAGATTACAAAATGCGGATTTCCCATTGAAATAGCATTCCCAACAAAAATTCTGTTTTGTACTGATATTTTGTAATTAAGATTGTCATTTGGAAGGAATGGGATTTCGCTTGTGTCTAAAATCGGTTTTGACATATTGACGCGAACCTGCCCATTATCAAGAATTTGCGGAGTGATAATACCGGCGAGGGTTTTTACTGTAAACTCTTTTTTGTCTATAAGTTTTTTATCGTAAACATATTTAGCGAAACATCTCATTCCGTTTCCGCACATTTGAGCTGTTGAACCGTCCGAGTTGTAGAAAAACCAACCAATATCAGCTTCATCACAATTTGTATTAGGAATAATTAAACCGTCAGCACCGACTCCGAAATGTCTGTCACAAAGTTTTCTTGCAGTTTCGTCCATTTGTAGTCCTGATTTTTTAAATTCTTCAAAATCAATGATTACAAAATCATTTCCACAGCCTTGCATTTTTGTAAATTTTATTCCCATTCGTAAAAACCTCTTTTTATAGTACAATTATTATATAAAGGATTGAAGATTATGGCAATAGTTTCCCCCGCGCGCGGCGCGGCGGATTAAAGGATACATATATGGCAATAATAAAAGTACAAAAAGGAACAAAAGATATATTACCTTCTGATATGCCGGTTTGGCATTTTATGGAAGAAAAAGCGAATGAAGTTTTTTCAAAATACGGTGCAAAAGAAATCAGAACTCCGATTTTTGAAGCGACTGAATTATTTGCGCGTGGTGTAGGTGATACAACGGATATTGTTAACAAAGAAATGTACACCTTTGAAAAGTCAGAACGTTCTTTGACTCTTCGTCCGGAAAACACAGCAGGTGTTGTTCGCTCTTTTATTGAAAACGGTATGCACAGACTTTCTGCACCTGTTAAATTATGGTATAAAGGTCCAATGTTTCGTTATGAACGTCCTCAAGCAGGAAGACAAAGACAATTCCATCAGGTTGGGGTGGAAGTATTTGGTATAAAGCAGGCTACTGCTGATGCGGAAGTTATATTGATGGCGGTTAATTATTTAAAAGCTTTGGGGCTCAATGATTTGAGTGTAGAATTAAACTCGCTTGGCTGTCCTGAATGCCGTGAAGTTTTTAAGACAAAATTAAAAGAAGTTCTTAAACCATATTTATTTCAACTTTGTCCTGATTGCCAATCGAGATATGAAAAAAATCCTTTAAGACTATTGGATTGCAAGGTTGAAGAATGCAAAGAAATTTACGCTAAGCCTGAAATTCAGGCTGTTATCCAGTCTGATTTTATTTGTGAAGATTGTTCAAATCATTTTGAAGAATTAAAAGAATATTTGGATAAACTTGGTGTGAATTATTCAATCAATAAACTTCTTGTAAGAGGATTGGATTACTATAATAGAACAGTTTTTGAGATTAAATCAAATAATTTGGGTTCGCAAAATGCTGTATGCGGTGGCGGTCGTTATGATAGTTTAGTGAAAAATCTTGGCGGCGAAGATACTCCGGCGATTGGTTTTGCAATGGGTATGGAACGATTGGCTTCGCTAATTGGTGAAAAACAAGATGAAAAAACGCAAGCGTTTGTAGTTTCAAATAATCCGCTTGAAGCAATCAAATTAACTGAAGAATTGCGCGCTCAAGGTGTAACCTGTGAATTTGATTTAACGAATAAAAAGTTTGTTAAACAGCTTGAAAAAGCATCTAAGGTTGCAAAATACGCGCTTATTTTAGGTGAAGATGAAATTGCAGCGGAAAAAGTTACCGTTAAAAATCTTGAGACATCTGAACAGAAAGCTGTAGATAGAAATAGCAATTATTTTATTTAGATGTTTTCTATAAAATATGTTTATTGATACCTCAAATTCGATAAACTTTGGAGTTAACTTAAATTCTCCAAAGCTTCGATATAGGCAAAAAGATTTAGCTGTTAATTTGAGTAGAAAAGATACCACGACCTAATGCGCGGCATGTGCTTCATCATGGTAAATCTGAGTATGTAAATAGTTCTTTGGATTATGTTTTTTGATTTATGTAAGAAAAAGCGCATTCAACCCCATGGACCAGGGGGAGTGATGCAATTTCTAATGTTTTTATAAGAGCAATTTATTTTGGATTTGGAAGCTTATTGCACCCAGCTTTCGGATTATAAAGGGCGGTTCTCATCATATTTTGAGAAACCGCCCGAAATAATTGAATAATCTACGTACGTAGTGCCTATTCGTAGATGTAACCGTTTGTAAGGTCAATCTTGATTGGAGCAAGAAGTCTTAGGTTAACGATTTCGTTAGGCATTGTTAAGACTTTAGCACCTTTGAATATTCTTCTCCAGAATCCGATTTTCTTAGGGTCAAGAGTTGCTACGCCGTAAACCATTACAGCCTGGTCATTTGGAGTTACAAGAAGCTCGTTCTTAATTATAACTTCACCTTGTTGTTTGAATAATTTACCGCGTTGAACGTATTTTACCTGACCTTTCATATCGCTGTTTTCAGAGATTAGAAGGTATTTTTCTTTAGTTACATAGTTTTGTGGAGTTTTTGCTGTATAGATATCAGAAACATTAGAGATTTCTGAACCAACAACTGTTTCAAGTTTGATAGGGAAGATAGTTCCTGCCGGAACAATACCGATTGAACCTTGAACTCTTACGTTATCAACAATGTAGCCTTCTGCTGTTCTTTTTTGCATAACTTCTGCAAGTTTAGCATTTGGATTAAGTTTTGCTTCTTGCATCATCTTGTAAAGAAGCATTGCAACTTCTGCTCTGTTAGCAGGTCTGTTTGCTTCCATTTTGCCTTCGTGACCTGGCATAACAGGGTTAAGGTCAAGTACGTGAGCCTTAGCTGCTGCCATCAAGAACCAAGCAGGCATTTGTGTATAATCTTCATAAGATTTTGAAATAATATCATTAGCTCTTTGTTGGCTAATTTGGTTTGTAGTTAAAGCGTTTACTGCAATGTTAATTGCTTCTGCTCTTGTTACAGAGTCGAATGGTCTGTAGCCTGTGCCTTTTGCATCAGGGATTAAGTCGAAATATACAGCTTTTCTGATTTGGTTATATGCCCAAAAATCAGGTGTTACGTCAGTAAAGTGGATATCTTGAGTAACTTCTGTATTTTCCTGTCCCAAAGCTTTGATTGCCATTGATGCAAACTCTGCTCTTGTAACAGGGATATCAGGTTTGTATGTGCCGTCAGGGTAACCAACGACAACGCCAACTTCTGTTAAAAACTTAATTGATTGATATGCCCAATGTGATTCGTCCATATCAGTATAGAATGCGTTTGCAGGGTTGTTTAACATAAACAATGTTGCGAGAACAAACACACCTTTGAATAGATTTTTGAACATCAAATGTCCTCCTTTTTTAATAAAACATCTTTAAGTCCATGCTATATTAAATAAGGGTTAAATGCAATTTATTTTAACATTTTTTAATAAAGGGAAGGGCGCGGCGGTAGCTACCGCCGCGCCCTTTGTTAGATGTCCCTAACATGCATCCAGATAAGATTTTAGACTGTCTATGTTGTTAACCCGTCTAAGTTTTTGTATAGCTCCGTTTTCAATTTGTCTAATTCTTTCTTTAGAGAATCCTAAGGCGTTTCCGATTTGCTCTAATGTTTTTGGCTCTTCATCGTCGATTCCGAATCTTCGTTTAATGATTTCCTGCTCGCGTTTATCCAGTGTGCTGATTAATTTTGTAATATCTTTTTCCTGTAATTTATCTTGAGCACTGGCTTCCGGTGATTTGTAAGTTGTATCTTCAACGTAATCTTGTATGCATAAATCATCGGTTACGAATGTATCCAAGCTTACTGGTTCTTTTTTTAATGCGCTTTTTACTTCTTCAATCTTTTTGTAATCCAGCCCTGACATTTTTGAAATAGTTTCGTCATCAGGTTCAAGAGTATCATTTCCAATAATGTCTTCGCAAGCTTTCTTGTACCGGCGAATCTTATCAAGCATATGCACAGGAATCCTAATAGTACGAGAGTGATTAGAGATTGCCCTGATAATTGTTTGTTTAATCCACCATGTTGCGTAAGTAGAGAATTTAAAGTTTTTTCTATAGTCATATTTTTCTGCCGCCTTTATTAATCCTAAGGATCCTTCTTGTACTAAATCCATAAATAAAACGCCTTGTCCTATGTATTTTTTTGCAATACTAACAACCAATCGTAAGTTTGCCTGTACTAATTTTTCTTTTGCGCGTTCTCTTTCTTCTTTAGTACCTTCCTGAATCGCTTTCCCCAGCTCAATTTCCTCCCTTTTCGTCAGCATACGTTTTCTGCCGATTTCTTTAAGATACATTTGTAGAATGTCATCGTTGTTGACTACTGCACTAAAAGTTTTTGGCAGTGTTAAATCCATCTCACTATCGTCGATAAAATCGACGCTGTTTAATGCTCTGCTCATCTTTTTCATCTCCTTCGTTCTATAACATGAGACGAAAGAATTAAGAAAAAGTTCCCTTGATTAAAATATCTTTTTCAAATTTTTTTATTTCATAAATTTTTAGGTTTTTAGACTGGTTGATATCTTCTATATTATCTCCGTTAAAACAGCTGAAACCGCTGTTGTCGTTAAGAATTTTCGGTGCAATAAACTGATAAACTTCATCAATAAGATTTTCTTTTAATAAAGCTCCGGCAAGCGTTCCTCCACATTCAACAAATACCGAACAAATCCCTTTTTTGTATAAATCTTCAAGAGTTTCTTTTAATGGTTTTTTAGAAATATATATTTCTCCTTGTTGATATATTTTAGCATCCGGACTTGTACGGGAGTTTCTGTCAATTATGCATTTGAATTTGTGTTCCATTGTCGGGTTATCTGTTATAACGGTATTTGAACTTGTCATAATACAGTCAAATTCTTTTCGCATACGATAAACTTCTTCGCGCGCGTCATCTGATGTTATCCATTTTGAACTACCTGTTTTTGTTGCAATCTTTCCGTCCATTGTAGTTGCGGTTTTTAGGACAACATAAGGAAGTTTTTTTGTAATATTTTTTATAAAAACACGGTTTAAGAATTTTGCTTCTTCTTCCAGAACTCCTTCAACCACTTCAATTCCGGCTTCTTTGAGTTTGGAAATCCCATCAACTTTCGGGTTTGGGTCGCGCATAGCAAAAACAACTCTGGCCAGTTTATGTTCAATTATTAAATCGACACAGGGTGGAGTCTTGCCGTAGTGCGAACATGGCTCTAAATTTACATACAGAGTTCCGCCTTCTGCTTCGTTATTTTTTAATTTCAACAAAGCATCACGTTCTGCGTGGTTTTGACCGTATTTTTTATGGTAACCTTTTGATACTACATTTCCGTGCTTATCAAGAACAACACAGCCAACCATCGGATTAGGCGAAACATTGCCTTTCCCTTTTAAGGCAAGAGAAAGGCAATGTTTCATATATTTTTCGTCTAAACTTGGTTTCATACAAGTATTATAACGCAATCTATTTAGCTTTGTTAATCTTATTTATTAAGTCTACGATTTCAGCATCATCTCTAACATTAAGCGATTCTTTCATACTTCTGATTGCATCTACTAAGTCATCGATTGTAACTTTTGCTGTAGAATCAATTTTTCCATCAGCATCTTTTTTAAGCGAACTGCCTGTCTTTTTAAGGATTGCGTTGAGTTTTCTGAAAGAAATATCATGAGCTTCCAAGAATGTGCAAAGTTCATCAAGCTGTGCTGAATTCAAATCTTTTAATGTGTCATCAACAAGACTCTTATCTGCATATCGTTTTGTAATTGTTTGTTTAAGTTGTCCTGCAGTTGGGTTGCCGACTCTGATTTTTAAATCGAATCTGTCTAACATCGGGCCGTCTAATTTTTTGCCATCTACTGTCATTGCTCTTTGAGCATCAACTTCAAGGTTTGTTGCGCCTAATGTGATGATGTTTTTACGTTTGCCAAGTTTTTCTGTGAAACCTTTTTTGAATTCGTTTAACATATCGTTTGAAATCTTAGCACCTGAACCCGTATCAACCATCATTACAGAGTCGATTTCGTCTGCGAATACAAATATTCTTTCCATTTCAGGAATCTTTTTGCCTTCTGCTTTTGCTTTTTCAATAGCTTGTAAAATTTCTTTTTCGTTACCGCGTTCAACTATGTCTTTGCCAATTATACTTCCGAGTTCTTCTTCGTATTTTTTGTAAGCAGCATCAGCGTCTGCACAGATTTTATCAATGATTGCGTTAATGTTCTTTTCTGTTTCACCTACATATTTGTCCTTCATTTTGGTTACATCAAGTGTTGCAAATTTTGATTTTGGAAACATGTTTGATATAGCTTTTGCAATGGTTGTTTTACCTGTTCCCGGAGGGCCGTAGAATAGAATAGAGCTGACTGTTTCACCGCCTCTTTCGCTAATTGTTCCCTGGTTGTCGACAGCAGCTTTAAGATCTTCTGCCAAACGTTTTAAATCGTCTGATAAAGCCATGTCTTCTATTTTAGTTGCTTTTTCAATGTTTTCATAAATGTTTTTTACAGCTTCTTCGGTTTTTTCAGAACCTTGTCTTGCAAAATAAGAAGCCTGTTCTTTTAATGCTTTCATTTGCTCAGCTGCTACCTGTTTATTAACTTTATGTGTTGCAAGACTGATAAGAGCTTGAATCCCGAATGCTACAGCACATCCAACCCCTGCGATAACACCGGCTTTCATCCATTTATCTTTGTTATCAGCTTTCTTTTGTGCATTCATAAGCTCAAAAGAATCTTTACTTATTGGAGGTAATGGCATTTGTGCTTGTCTTGAATAACCGTCTGCTTTAAAGTTCGGTTTTTGCACATTAATATTTGAAACTTCTAACATAATAATTCCCTATTTCAATTATAACCTTCTAATATATTAAAAATAAAACGAGGCTTAAAATTGCCCCGTTTGTAAAGATTTGTTAAACCAATAATCGTTTTAATTCTTCGATTTCTGCTTCTGTTAAGTTTAATTCTTTTGCTGATGAAACTACTGCATTAATAAAATCGTTTAAGCTGATTTTTCCATCACCTTCAGGGGCTTGAACCAATTTCCAACCATATTTTGCCTGTTCTCTGTAAGCATAACCATGGTCTTCTCTGGATAATATTTCATAGAATTGTTTCAATCTGTCAGAAGATTGTTTCAAATCGTCTGCTACAGCTGTACCGCCATTTTTAAAGTGATTTGTATGGTTTTCAACCAATGATTCTACACTTGGTCTTGGAATGTAAGTCGGTTTAACTCTACTTACGATAGCACTTTCTAATTGGTCCGGATGTTTATTCGAGTTAAAGAACAAATACACACCTTCTTCTTTTTGTAATTGTTCAATATTTCTTTTTAACCTTGTACAGATTTGGTTATCAGAATTTTGATTTGGACCTATAGCTTTTTGAATAACTTCATCACATTCATCAAAGAAGAATACTGATTTATAGTTTGGATCTTTTGCTCGAGCAGCTCTATGTGTTCCAAGGAAAGTTTCCATAGAAGTATTCATATTCTTTTCCAATGTACCCTGATATCCGCCTTTTAGTTCGCCGATATCAAATACAAAAGGTTTAATATTGAATTTTTTGCAAATTGCGTTTACAAAACTTGTTTTACCCGTTCCCGGAGGACCGTAGAATAAGAATGAATTCTGAGCTTCTAAACAACGCTCTTTATAGGCTTCCGGTCTGTTCATTTTGTCTATAATAGTATCTAATTCACCTTTAAACTTACTATCTGAAATAATTAGTTCTTCAAAAGATTTTTCATTGCTGACATCTTTGAACATCTTCATAATTTCTTCTTTTGTTTTTACACCGAGTTCTCTTTCCGCGTCAGTTGGACCGGAACCTTTCTTTTTAAATAATTGTTTTAGAGCAGGAACTCCGATTGCAATCATTGAAATTAATGCAGCTGCCTGCAAGCCCATCATTGCCCATCTTGAATATTTTTGTTTCTTTTCTTTTTTCTTTTGATCTTCAACCATTTTTAAGAAGATTTCATCTTCGCTCATAGGCTGTTTTACAGCTCTTTGTTCCGCTTTAAAATTGGTTTTGAATTGTGGTACTATTCCTACACTTTGTATTGCGTTCATAAGAACTCCTTAACTTTCACACATCTTAAACTGTATAAAACAAAACAAGTTTAATAATTGACTTTTTGTAAAGAATTGTAAAACTTTCTCCCAAAATCCTAAAGTTTTACGAAAAAATGCCGATAACAATAGTAATAAAGGGACAATAAAGGAAAGAAAAATGGGATTAGCCTGTAATCAAATTAGACTATTAACGCTTACCACCCGCAAAGCTGATTGCGAGTTAGGTATTTCGTTAGATTCTATGTCAAAGATGGCTCTTACAAGAGAGCAATCTCAACTTTCCTCTGAATATTATAGTAAACTTCAAGCTAAAAAAGTTTGTTATTATGCTAACGGTCAGTACAGTAAAATGGATTACCATTACTTAATGGGCGGTCAGAATTATATGGAAGTACTTAACGGAGCTTCTAACTTGAAAACTGATAATAACATGGTTTTAGCTGATTATAAAGGTCAGGTTGTTTTATCAGATTCTTATGCGAAAGCTATTACAAAAGTACTTGGTGCAAGTGCAATGGATCAAAACGGCAGAGGCGGAACTTTCTCACAAGATATGATTCCTGCTATGATAGCTGCTTTTCTTCCTGGATATAATGAAGCTGATTTTAAAGCTATTATTGATAACAAAGAAATTGAAGCTCGTTCTTATAGTGCAACAACAACAAATACTTTAACAGGTCAATCAACAGGAAATAAAGTTACGGTTGACAGCACAGAAAAAGTTAAATCAAAACTAGAACAACTTGTTGATTTCTATCTTCCAATTTTTCAGGCTGCAGCAGCCAACGGTTGGACAACAGAATATAACAAGGATATGGCTTTGAATGATGAGTACGTTTCAGATGCATTGGTTACAGGCTCTTTCCAATTGGAACACGTAAATGATGTCGGTAACTATGATGAAGGTACTTCTCTAACATATTTTGTTACTGCAGGTGCTGTTCAAACAAGAACAGATTCTGATACAAGAGAAGAAATCACAGCTTGGTATAATTCAGAAAAAGAAAGGATTGCTGAAAAAGAAAACTACCTTGATATGCACATGTCTGATTTATCAACAGAACTTGAAGCTATCAATACAGAAATACAATCTATCCAATCATACATCGATGACGCTATCCAGTCAGTATTTGACTGGGGTGCCGGCTAGGTGCTGCGCACATAGACAAGGGTCGGATGACATTTCGCTAGCTTACGGGCTGGTTTGAATTGGTTGGAGTTTAAAATTTTTATTTTCCCTTTATTTCCCTTTTCCTTTATGATTATTAAAAAAGGCTTACCTAAAAGTAAGCCTTTTCTTTTTATTAGTCTTTTTTAACCGTACTCTTAATATGAAGTTCTCTTAACTGTTGTAATGAAGCTTCACCTGGTGCGTCACTCATTAAACACTTAGCACTTGCGTTTTTAGGGAACGCGATAACATCACGGATTGAATCAGTTCTGCATAATAATGCAACTAATCTGTCCAAACCGATTGCTAAGCCGGCATGAGGAGGTGTACCGTATTGAAGAGCATTAACCATGAATCCGAATTTTTCTGTTGCTTCTTCTTCAGTTAGTCCTAATGCCTTGAAGATTTTTTTCTGAACTTCAGATGAGTGGATTCTAACAGAGCCACCGCCTAATTCGGTACCGTTGTAAACGATATCATAAGCAATTGATTTAACATTACCTAAATCACCACTGTCTAATTTATCCAAATCTTCTAAGTTAGGAGATGTGAATGGGTGGTGCATAGCCATATATCTGCCTTCTTCGTCTGAGTATTCAAACATAGGGAAATCAACTACCCAAAGAAGGTTGTGTTTGTTTTCATCAATTAAGTTCAAAGATTTACCAAAA
Source organism: uncultured cyanobacterium (assembly GCA_947073895.1). Taxonomy (GTDB): domain Bacteria; phylum Cyanobacteriota; class Vampirovibrionia; order Gastranaerophilales; family Gastranaerophilaceae; genus CAG-196. The sequence goes on along the minus strand of CAMTNN010000014.1, from coordinate 4,481 downwards.
TGTAATCTTAAACGACCCATAATATCGTAAACAAGTTTTGGTTTATCAGCTACGAAGAAAATAATATCTCCTGCTTCTGCTTGAGCTCTTTCCTGGATAGCTTTTGCTTGTTCTTCTGTAACGAATTTCAATACAGGTGACTTAGCAGTGCCGTCTTCGTTGTAAATAATATTAGCTAAAGCTTTAGCGCCGAATGATACGGCAAGTTTTGTAATATCGTCGATATCTTTTCTTGAGTATTTAGCACCGCCCGGAATTCTGATACCGCGAACAATACCACCGTTTTGAAGAGTTTTCTTAACAATTTCGAATTCAGATTCAAGAATAATATCGCCGATGTCAAATAATTCTAAACCGAATCTTGTATCAGGCTTGTCTGAACCGTATCTGTCCATTGCTTCTTGCCAAGGCATTTGAACGAATGGAGGTTTAATTTCAACTCCTGCAGCCTTGAATGCATCAACAAGAAGACCTTCAACAGTTTCGATAACATCTTGTTGTTCAACGAATGATAATTCCATGTCGATTTGAGTGAACTCAGGCTGTCTGTCAGCTCTTAAGTCTTCGTCACGGAAACATTTTGCTATTTGATAATATCTTTCGATACCGCCAACCATCAACAATTGTTTGAAAATTTGTGGAGATTGAGGAAGTGCAAAGAATTTTCCTTCTTGAACACGTGAAGGTACTAAATAGTCACGTGCACCTTCCGGAGTTGTTTTAATCAAGATAGGAGTTTCAACTTCCAAGAAATCTTGACCGTTCAAATAGTTTCTAACTGCTTGAACAATGTTGTGTCTTGTTGTTAAGTTATGAAGCATTTTTTCGTTTCTGATATCAAGATATCTGTATTTTAAACGAATATCTTCTGAAACACTTTCATCACCTAATACAAAAGGAAGCACCTTAGACTCTGATAAAATATTTACCGCTTCAGGATACATTTCAACCTGACCTGTAGGATATTTTTCGTTATAAGTTTCTTCAGGTCTTTGAGTTACTTTACCTTTTACGGTAATAACTGATTCTGTTTTAAGTTTTGAAAATACTGCGTGAATATCAGAGTTGATTTGAGGGTCTGCTACTAGTTGAAAGAACCCTGTTCTATCTCTTAATTCAACGAAAATGATTCCGCCAAGGTCTCTTACTGTTGATACCCAGCCTGAAAGTGTGATTTCTTCATTAATGTTTTTTGCAGTAATTTGTCCGCAATTATGTGATTTGATTGCTGTTTTCAATTTTTTCATCTCCCTTTTTAGTATTTGCTTTAAAATAATACCAAAAACAAAAGTATCAATCAACCACTTTGCCAAACATCAATCTCAAAGTCCCAAAAGGTTTTGACATAGTTTTTCTTACACCTTTTGTTATGCAATTTGTATCATCAAGTATGCAGTTTGTTTTTGTGATAATACTGTTCACACCTAACATACCGGTGTCAGAAATGTTTTCTGTAATGCTATAAGTTCTTGCGGTTGTATTTTGTATATTTGAAAACGTAGCTGATAACTGTTCTTCAGAGATTATGTTATTGATTTTCTTTGTTGTAGATTCCATATTATTTACGGATTTTTTTTTCTAAAACTTTAGCAATCTTGAAAACATTTTTACAAAATTTAACATTAACCTGCTGTCAATGAGAATATTTCGTAAATCTCATCATCAGAAAGTTCTGTAATAATTTTTTCGCCTTCATAAACCGCAAGATCAGCAAGCTCTTTCTTTGATTTTAACATTTCATCAATCTTTTCTTCAAAAGTGCCTAATGTAATGAGCCTGTGTACCATTACGTTCTTTTCTTGACCGATACGATAGGTTCTGTCTGTTGCTTGATCTTCTACTGCAGGGTTCCACCACAAGTCGTAGTGAATAACGTTTGTTGCACTTGTGAGGTTCAAACCTGTACCACCCGCTTTTAGAGAAAGTATCATAACTTTTCTGTCATTGTTATTCTGGAAATCTTCAATCAGACTTTCACGTTGTGGTACTGTTAACGAACCGTGGAAGAAAGAAGGATCTGTTCCGCATTCTTCTGCAATGATTTTGGTTAAAAGGTCGCCCATTTCCTTGTATTGAGTGAAAATAAGTGTTTTTTCCTCATTATCAATAATACTTTGAACCAAATCAATACATTTTTCGGCTTTACCTGATAAATCTTTTGATGTTCCACCGCTTTTCAAGAACTGGTAAGGATGGTTACAAATCTGCTTCAATGCAGTAATAAGTTTAAAGATGTTTCCTCTTCTGTTTACTCCTGTAAATCCGCTGATTTTTTCCATCATTTCATTAAGAGTTTTTTCGTATAAAACAGCCTGTGATTTTGCAAGATAGCAGTAATCGTTCATAACCATTTTTTCAGGAAGGTCTGAGATTACGCCTTTATCTGTTTTTAAACGTCTTAATACAAACGGAGACACTGATAATTTTAATTTTGAAGCACGAGACTTCTCTTTGAATCTTTCGATAGGAATTGCATAACTCTTTTGAAATTCCTTAAGTGAACCCAAATACCCTTTATTAATAAAGTCAAAAATACTCCATAACTCTGTCAATCTGTTTTCTACAGGAGTACCTGTCATTGCAATTTTTATATCGGATTTTAATGATTTTATTGCCAGAGTTTGTGCTGTATCAGGATTCTTGATGTTTTGAGCTTCATCAACAACTATCATGCCCCAGGTATTTTTCTTCATTTCTTCAACATCAATACGCATAATAGCATATGTTGTTAAAATTACATCATTTTTTAAATCCAGTTTTCTGTCTAAACCATGGTAAGTAGTAACCTTAAGAGTCGGAGCAAACAATTGCATTTCTTTCATCCAGTTGCCCATAAGTGTTGTAGGACAAACTACAAGTACTGGGTTTTTAAGTTTGTTTTCTTCCTTGAGCTTAAGTATCAAACTTATTACCTGAATAGTTTTACCTAACCCCATATCATCTGCCATACAACATCCGAAACCTTTGGAAATGTTTGTCCAGAGCCATTTTAAACCGGTTTGCTGGTATGGCCTTAAATCTCCTAATAGGTCCTTTGGTTCACTAACTTCAACCGGTTTTGCAAAATCCTTAATAACGTTAGCGTAAGCATCATCATAATTGAAATCGTAATCTTGCAATTGTCCTGACATAGAGGCATGAATCAATTCAAGACGGGTCATTTTCTTATGATTAGCATTAACAATTTGCTCGTAGAGTTTTTTCCCTTCGGTCTTGTCTACTAATATATATTTACCCCTGTATTCGATTAAACCGTCGTTGCTTTCTTCTAATAATTTGTTAAATTCTTCCAATGATATTTTTTCATCGCCCAATGATACTTCATAAGAGAATTCCAATATATCATCCAAAGAAATTGCATTTGATGATACAGTATTAAATATGTCCATCAAATCGTCAGAGCGGGAAGCTTTAACTTTAGCATTGATAGAAGCTCTTGGAATAATAATATTTGTAAGTTCTTCCGGCAATATAACTTCAATTTGTGCTTTTTGAAGATAATAAGCAGTTTGTGCAATCAGCTTATAAACTTCGTTAAGATTCATAACTAAAGACAGCTTGTCTTCGTCTTCAAAAAGAGTTTCCAACTCAGGCATGTAGCGGAGTGCGTAATTGAGCTGTTTCTCAACAATTTTGCCGATATCTTCTGTTTCTAAATCCCAAATTTTGTCTTTATGATATAGCTCATCAATTAGAATGGTTTCATCTGTTTTTCGATTTTTGATATGAACTTTTAGCTCAAATTTATCGTTTGCAGTTTTAGAAACTTTAAAGAATGGTATTAAATCGTATTTACCTAAATATAGCTCATCAAACCATTGAGCGAAGTTCTCGGCAAGGTCTTTGCCTTTCATCAAACATCTTTGCTCAAGGTCCTTAAGCATATAGTGACCTGATTTAATGTCTTTAAATCGGTATGCTTTTATACCTAAGAACTTATAAACAAGATAGTTTAGATATTCGCGAATAAAGTTCTCTACAAAATCTTTAGGTTTTTCACCTTCAATAAACAAATCATCCGGAATGTTTTTTTCAAGTTCGTTCATGATTTTAGCAGATTCTTTATTTGATACAATCGGCTCGTAAACAATCCTGAACGCTCCTCCCCCAGGAGCTTCTCTGCGTTTTACTGTTGGTATGAAATATAGTTTCTCAATCAGTTTCATCGCAAAGTGAGTCAGTTTATTGAAATAAGCAAATGTTTGAGTTAATGAAGAAAAGTCCACGATTTCTCCAAAACCGCCAAAGTAATCTAAAACTAAATCAAGCGGCATTTCATAACCGATTTTTCCGTTTAGTTCTTTTGGTGAAAATCTGAACATAGAGCCTTTAGATTTTAAGTAGAATTGGAAATTATTAGTCGGAGTGACAAAGAAGGATAGTTTTCCTTTTCTGTTTATCAAATAAAAGTCAGTGTTTCTAACAGGCGAATTCGGACTTAAAAATATCCCTTCAAACTCGTCTTCTACAAGTTGATAAAG
>CAMTNN010000013.1 GCA_947073895.1 uncultured cyanobacterium | reverse complement strand
GAGCTGCACCGGTACCGGTTCCACCACCCATACCTGCTGTGATAAATACCATATCAGCGCCGTCTAAAGCTTGAGTAATTTCTTGTTGAGCTTCTTCTGCTGCTCTTTCACCTACTGAAGGATCTCCGCCTGCGCCAAGACCTGATGTAGATTTTGTACCCAATTGAATTCTATTTTTAGTTTGTCCGTATTCTAAAACTTGTAAATCTGTATTCATTAACCAGAACTCTACACCTGAAAGTCCTGCTTTAATCATTCGGTTAACAGCATTTCCGCCGCCGCCGCCAACACCGATAACCTTGATTTTAGCAGGGCTTATACCCGGTGCCGGTTGTGCAATATTATCAGATGACTGCATGCTGTAATCATTGTTAGATGCAGTATTTTCATCTCTTCTTCCAAAAATATCCGGTCCTAAATTGTCCACGATTTTTCCTCTTTTTTTAATTAACTATACTTTTACAATATAATAACATACTATTTTAAATAGGAAAAATTGTAAAGTTTTTTCAGAATAAATAGGAAAGAATGTTAATATAAATTTACATGAGAGTTCGAGTATGCAAGCCTCAAACCATCCAGCGTCAAATCTGGATTAATGTAATCAAATTTGCGCCCCATATATTCAGTAATCATAGAACATTGACCACCTGTAGCAATTACTGCAGCATTTTCTCCGATTTCAAATTCACATTGTTTAATAAGCCCTTCAACAGCCCCTGCAATACCTCTCATAACTCCTGATAGCATTGCAGATTCAGTGTTCTTCCCAATAGCTGCATTGCTTATTCCCGCATGTACAACCGGGAGCTTAGATGTATATTGGTTTAACGCCTGAAACTGCAGATTCACACCAGGCATTATTGCACCGCCTAAAAATTCTTTATCTTTAGACACAACATCAACCGTAATAGCAGTACCGACATCTACAATAATCACCGGAAGCTGGTATTTTTCTATAACAGCACATGCATCAACAAGCCTGTCAGCACCAACTTTTTCAGGATTTGGCAAAGCAATTTTTAAATTCGCATTACTATAATTAAAAATAAACGAATTTACACCGAATACACTGTCACAAAGCCCTTTAAAACTTTGAGTTAACTCATCTACCACAGAAACAATTGCGCAAGCATCTATTGCATAAGTTCTGCACAAAGCCTGCAATTGCGACTTATAATCTGCACATTCAGTTTTTATTCTGGATTTATTTATCAGGCAATCTCCATCAAAAACTCCCAACGTTATATTAGTATTTCCGATATCGATTGCTAAAAGCATAACTATGCCCCGTAATTAAGTAACATTTCATCCAGAATTGATTTCATTTCCTCACGATAGTGAAGCGGAAAAAGGATTTCACAACTCTTATCATATCTGAGCAATCTGGAAAATAAGTTTTTCTTGCTTTCACCCACGTTTGAAACAACAAGCTCATCAGCAGAATTATTGTTAACTATTTTTTCATTTTCTCTCAAAGTATATGTTGAAGCCAATTTACCTTTAAGTTTAAAAACAACTTCCTGTTGCGTATCGTTATTATCAGGCTGTTCAAACCTTTTGTCTATCATTTCTAAGCCGGTAAGTCTATCAGCTGCAATAACTTTTTCTTTTCCATCATGAATCACATGAAAACTGGTTTTGCCTTTTTTCTCCACAATTCTTAACGGAATACATTCAAAAACAGCCTTTGCACGGAATAATAAAAGAACTTTTCTCTTTTCTTCAACAGCTTTATCAAACAATTCATAAGCTTGCTGTTGAGTTTTAGGTTCCACTCTTATAAGCTCTTTGTTTGAATAATTATTTAATCTTTTGAGAAAAATACCAAAACTTTCATCGGAAGTCGACGACATGGTATTTTTAACTGCAAAATGCAAATCATCCAGCAAATCACGTTCATTTGCGGTTAATTCAATACCAAACGGAATACTTGCAACAAAATACTTATTATGAATCTTAGGAATTTCAAACCCGCAGAATCTACAAGTATTGATATACTTGCTTACTACACTGTTGTTAAAAAGCGGTTCTTTTTCATTCTCATTCAATTTACGAATAAGTTCAGTCATTGTATAGTCATTTTCCAACAACAGATTCAAGGTTTTTAAAACCTGCATTGAAGATTGATTTCTTTTAACAGCTTCTTTAGTTCCCATAAGATTCTCTCATTTCTTTTAACTTTGTAATAATAGTATTTCGGAATTCCACAGGTTCTTTAACCACACATTTTGAACCAAATGAAAGAATTCTCTGCACTGCAATAAATTCGTTATGATAATGACCTTCCACAAATAAAGTATCATCAGTATTTGAAAGAATAACCTCACCCTCTTGCAAATCAGTATAACTTGAAGCATCCAAATCAAAACACACTTTAACAACATTTGGCTCAAAACCTGACTTATCATATTTTCTGGACAATATTGATTTAATTTTATTAGCAAGAAGAGTAACGGATTCCTTTTTTGCTAAATCGTACGCATAAAGATATACTTTATCACTCTGGAAAACAAGCTTCTGTGCTATAACTTCTTTCTTTTCTTCACCCGACGGAGATTTTTTGTAAATCAACTCAAGAATTCGCCCCTGACTGCAATCAAGAAGCAAGTCTTTCAACATTTGAATATCATAGCGCTTCAAAATAGAAATACCGAGCAGGGCTTCTTTTGTCTCTTCATCAAAAACTTTGGAAGCAATCTTTTTGAATAACTCGTCATAACCCAATATTCCTAAGAAATCTGTACGATTCTTAGCCTGATTATAAGCTTTTTTCAATAAAGAGAGCTCATCATTGCTTATTTTAAATGAGAAAGGGTGTTTGTGTAAAACATATTTAAAATCTGTTTTAGAAGATGCTCTTGAAATTTCACACCCCATAATTTTAAGAGTATTTAGGTCAATTCTCAAAATATCATCAGAGTTTTCATCTTCCATAATATTAAGTTCAATAAAAGCTTTTCTAATTTCATCAAGAGAACGCGGCTGAGCAATCAAAAGTCCCATTAACACTATTCCGCGAACACCTGTTAGAGAAATTTGATTTAATTCTGTCTTTTCTGCAATTTTAAACACATTATCCCCCTATCTTATGATAATTATTGACATAAATTGACTAAATAATCAATAGTCTTTTCACAGTAATATTTATCAACAGCGCTGAAAGGTAAGACATCTCCGCCAAATTGTTTTCTAACATCAGCAACAACTTTTTGAATTTTCCCCCGGGGTATACAATCTATTTTGGTAACTATAGTAAAAATAGGTAAATTATACGCCTCTACCCACTCTCTCATTTGAAAATCGTTTTTCTGAATATCATGACGCGCATCAACAAATTGTATTAACGAAGTTATTTGTTTTCTATTTAACAAATACTCTTCCAAATACTTCTGCCACTTAGCTTGAGCTTCTTTGGAAACTTTTGCATAACCATACCCCGGAAGATCGGCTATCATAAACTTGTCAGAAAAATTAAAGAAATTAATCAATCTGGTTTTACCAGGAGTATTAGAAGTCTTGGCAATCTTATTATTATTTGCCAGAGCGTTTATAAAAGAAGATTTACCGACATTGGAACGTCCCAGCAAAGGAAATTCCGGAAACGGAAAATCCGGACACTGAGAGAGTTTCTCCGCACTAATAATAAAGTTAGCATTTAGATGTTTCATTTGCCGATTCCTTCTGTTCCTGTCTGTGTTTGACTAAAGATAACAGATTGTAAAGTTTTTCGTTATTAACAACTGTTATTTGTGTCTTTCCACTCAATGTTGAAACATCTATTGACGGTTTATTCGCAAAGATATTACCCGTCTGAACACTCACAATTTGAATAATGTTGGATTTCAGTACGCTTAAGGGTTCTTTTAAAAATGTTTCAAATGTTTTAAAAATATTCATACTTTCTAGAAAATATTGTATAATAAACATGATAAATATGGATACAAGAGAAAAAGAATTTATAGAAGGGTTTAAAACTTACTTAAGCGTAGAAAAAAATTTCTCGGAACACACGCTCCACGCCTATTGTTCCGATATTATAAGCTATATTCTCTGGCTGGATAATCTTAGCTGTGTTGATGTAGATTTCAACAAACTAAGAGACTATCTTCATTTTATTCAGCGCTTTGAATACAAAAAAACAACTATAGCCCGAAAAACAGCATCAATCAGAACTTTTTATAAATATTTGTTCAGAGAAAGATATATTGATTCAAACCCTGCAACATCGCTTTCTGCTCCCAAAAGACCTAAAGCTTTACCGAAGTTTTTAACAACAGAAGAAGTTGAACAAATACTTAATAATATAAAAATAGACACTCCTGCAGGGTTCAGAAACAAAGTCATTATGGAACTTTTATGGGCAACAGGAATGCGTGTCTCCGAACTTAGCAGTTTGAATTTCGGAGATTTAAACCTTGAAGAAAACGAAATAAAAGTTTTTGGTAAAGGCGCAAAAGAGCGTATTGTGTTGATTTCTGACAGAGCAAAAAACTATCTAATTCAATATATTAATACCGCAAGAAGATTGATTGCACCTAATTACGATATAGGAGAAATTAACGAAAACTCCCCACTTTTTATTAACAGTACAGGGTTTAGACTTCAAAACAAAACCATAAGAAACGCGATAAACGATGTTGTAGAAAAAATAGAACTGCCTAAAAAAGTAACCCCGCACGTTTTCCGACACAGCTTTGCAACCCGCCTGATAGAAAACGGAGCAGATTTAAGAGTTGTGCAAGAACTCCTCGGACACGCAGGAATTTCAAATACGCAAATTTACACCCACATATCAATGAAACACATGCAAGAAGTATACACATCAGCCCACCCGCACAGTTGACAAAACGAGAAATTAAATTTCTCCTAACTGTATGTAACGGCGGAAGAGAGAGAGAAAAGCTTACCCGTGTTTTTTAATTATTAGTGTTGTGTCTTCAATTTCAAGCTCAACACTATCTGTCTCAGGATTGATATCCAAAAGTTCAAGAATTGAGTTTGGCATATAAAAGCCCCAACCTGTATTTTTCTTACTAAACGGTCTAATAAGATATTTATCATACTCAGGATTATCAGGTGAAATCTCTTGAATATATAAAACTTTGTTTTTAATCCTAAACTGCATCATAGATGTTTCAGGGTCTACACCCAGCAATTTGATAATATTTTTATGAATGCCCAAATGCCATCCATTTCCTCTTGCAGTTAAATTTTTAATCATAGCCTTATTGATTTTTATTTTATAGGCATATTATTATCTTTTATATGTACATTTCATTGACCATTTGGTGACATTTAGAAAAAAAAAACGGGTTTAAAACCCGCTTTTTTAATCTATAAAAATGAACTGTAATTTTGCTGCATCTTGGCAATCATTGTTTCCATTGCGCTAAATTTCTTTTCAAGCTGAGCTTTATAATTTGTTATGCTTGTTGTCTGTTTTTTAATCTTGTCTTCCATTTTCTTGACATCAGAGTTTAAAGTCTTTTCTTTAACATCAAAAAATCCCGTAGAAGCAGACAAAGTTTGCTCAACAGCATCTTCCATCATACTCAAAACACCATTATCACCGGCAACAATTGCTCGTACAGATTCAGGGTCCTTAGTAAGCGCTTCTTTAAACTTCGCTTCATCAAATACAAGTTTGTTTGTATTGCTGGTCGAAATATCTTTATCATCAGCCTTACCTGTAGAAATACCGATATCCGCTAAAAGCTTAAATGCTCCGCCATTTGCATAATTACCGCCATTAGCATAGGTTCTGATAGTGTTTTTGAAGCTTGTAAGAGATGATTCTCTTTGCAAATCAGCTCCGCTTGCAGTAACTTCGTCAATTTTGGAAATAACTTCATTATAAGAATCTACAAATGACTTAACAGCGTTTATTAAATCCGTTGAATCTTGTTCAACATTTAATTTCGAAACACCGTCCTCTTCAGAACTTTCTTTCTTCAATGTTAAAGTTACACCCGCAATTCTTGAAATATCCTCGCCAACAGTATTTGAAGTTGAAGTCATTTTTGTACCGTTAACTGTAAAAATTGCATTCTTACCCAATTCTTGAGCTTCTGTATACATTTTTGAAGAAACAACATTACCGTCAGCATCACGTTCTGTTTGAGTAAAATTCATTACATCGGTAAAATTACTTGTTCCTGCTTCAATATTAATATAAGAAGCACCTTCTTTTTTAGATGTAATAGATAACTTACCTGTTGCATCATCCCAGTAAGCGTAAGCCTGTGCATCTTTGTTATTATTGATAGAAGAAATCAGAGAAGACAAAGTAGTATTGTCATCAATAGTAAATGTTGCATCACCGATTTTAAAAGTACCGCTTGTAATCTGTTCATTAAACCCTGCATCGGCAGCAGTCAATTTTGAATCAGTACCTGCTTTAAATAAAGAGTTAGTAGAACGATATGTTCCATCTTCTTGTTTTTCTAAACCAACAAGCGAAACGAGGTTACTAGTATCGGTTGTTGCACCAATACTAATATCTTTTACACCGTCCATTGATGATAAAGTCAATAATCCATCATCACCAATAGTTGCTTTTATTCCTGCATCAGCCAATTGCTCTTTCAACTGACCGAAAGTATCATCAGCACCGATGTCTATAGTTGTCTTAGCACCGTTAACATAAGCAGTTAATGTACCTTTACCAATACCAAGTTGTGAGAGCTTTGTATCATCATCGGCCACAGCACTTACTGAATCTTTTGATTGTGCTTTTGTATAAGTTGCTAACTGTTGAACCGTAATATCATAGCTTTGTCTTGCAGCTTTTTCATTAGCAGTAGCTGTGAAAACATTTTCATTAGAAGACTTGGCAGTATTTTTCGTAAACAAATCAAATGATCCGCCAAACTTTGCGTCTGTAAATTTTTCAATCGCTGTTCTAAAATTATTAAAAACAGTTCTTGTAGCACCTAACGTGCTCTTTTTTGCCTTAATTGCATTTAAATCTGTTTGAAGAGCAGTTACTTTTTGCTGCCTTACAGATACTAATGCCTCAACCCATTGAGATGTATCCAAGCCTGAAGCCAGACCGCTAAACGATATTGACATAACAAAATCCTTTTTATTGTAATGGTCATACTAAGTATATACTCAATTATAACCCATGCAGGGGTTGAATTCAACCCTGCATATGTATTAGATTGTTAAGTTTCTTAATAAAATTCTATTAAAAAGTATGGCTTAAAATTACATTAACACCCCAATTTTCGGAACCGCCTTCCAAGCCGTTGTATTTTTGGACTTCACCCGTTACAGAAAATCCATCACTGATTTTATATTTTGTTCCAACAAAAATACCTTCATCTGTTGTAATTTTACCTGTTGCACAGTTATATTTTGCCGCAACATAAGGATCTGCATAAATTGACACTTTATCAGCCACTTTTGTACTACAATCAGCAGATAGTCTTAATTGAAAATTAGTATTTTGGGTATTAAAAGAATTTCTAGAGCGCACATTAAGACTAAAATGCTCATCAGGTGCATATTTTGCTTTGCCTTCTAAAACAAATGAATTTGTACCATTAAAATTAGTGCTTCCGCCAAAAGCACTCGTAAGTGTTACCTTCTGTGCAGGTTTATAACTAAATGAACGCAAAAGCATTGTAGTATTTGAACCATCAAAATTTTGATATGTCGCTAAAGATGTTTCGTTTCCAGCCATAGTATTTCCCTGTAATTTCCTCTATAGATATATAAAGTATTTTCTTTAATAAAAATTGCCTGAATTTTATGATATAATTTAAAAAAAGAATTAAGAGGGATTATAAATATGGAAAAATTCTATACAACAACAGCAATTGATTATGTAAACGGCGCTCCGCATATCGGTCACGCTTACGAAAAAATTCTTACTGATGTTATCTACAGACACTTTACTCAAAGATGTGAAGATACTTATTTCCTAACAGGAACTGACGAACACGGTATTAAAATTCAAAAAACATCAGCTGCACAAGGTATGACACCTAAAGAACTATGTGATATGAACGCCAATAAGTTTAAAGACGCATGGAAAGCTCTCGGAGTTGAATATTCACAATTTATAAGAACAACCGACGATGAACACGAAAAAATTGTACAAAAGATTTTCAAAAAACTTGTTGAACAAGGCGATATTTATAAAAACTCATACACAGGACTTTACTGTCAAGGATGCGAAGCCTTCTTGAGCGAAAAAGATTTAACAGAAGACGGGCTTTGTCCTGACCACCTTAAAAAGCCTGAAGTAGTAAGCGAAGAAAACTACTTCTTCAAGCTCACAAAATACAAAGATGCAATCATCAAACATATCAAAACAAACCCTGATTTCATCATTCCTTCATTCCGTGCAAACGAAGTATTAAATCAGCTTGAAAACATTGAAGATATTTCTGTTTCACGTGCAAAATCAAACGTAACCTGGGGCGTACCTGTTCTTGGTGATGATGACCAGGTTATTTATGTTTGGATTGATGCACTTTCAAACTACATAACAGCTTTAGGCTACGACCCGGACGGTTCAAGTGAAAAATTCAATAAATATTGGCCTGCAGAAGTTCAAGTTATCGGGAAAGATATCTTGAAATTCCACAGTATATATTGGCTTGCAATTCTTATGGCACTTGATTTACCACTTCCAAAACACATCCTTGCTCACGGCTGGATTACTATCGACCAGACAAAAATGTCAAAATCTTTAGGCAACGTAATCTCTCCGACAAGCGTATTGGAAGCATTCAATCTTGATTGCCCGGATCCGCTTCGTTATTATATGGCGTCTGCTGCACCTTGCGGAAAAGACGGAAACTATTCAGATGAAGACTTCAAAGAAAAAGTTAACGCACACCTTGCAAACTCAATGGGTAACCTGCTTAACAGAACTCTTTCAATGCTTGTAAAATACTTTGAAGGGGATATAAAACCTGAATTCAAAGTTAAATCAGAATTGTTTGACAAAGCTCTTGAAACAGTAAAAGCAGTTAAACACCACTTTGATTATTTTGAAGTTCAAGAAGCAGCCCAAAAGATTATTGAACTTGTTGACGTTACAAATAAATATGTAACAGATAACGCACCTTGGACATTAGCAAAAGAAGGTCAGATGGACAAGTGCGGGGAAGTTCTTACAACAGTACTTGAAGTAATGTGTGTTATTTCTTCATTGATTTATCCATATTGCCCGAATATTGCTAAGGCTATGGCTGAACAGTTATCTTACAACTTGAATACAAAATTGGATGATGTAAATTGCGATAACATCAAAGTTGGACATCTTATTGATAAAGAAAACATCAAACCGGTATTTTTAAGAATGGACAGCGAATTAGCTGATAAGAGCAAGAAGTAAGTTCTCATCAAAAACAGTTCTTTTATCGACAGGAATTTGACTCAAAATCCTGTCGATTTCTGTTTCTGAGATTCCTTTTGAAACAAGTAAACCAGCATAATTAGGATGACATCCGTGAATCGCTGCAAGATAATACGGGGTTGAATACCCCCAAGGAGTTTTATCATAAATCGGGTTAATACATTCATCCAAAATTTTAATCACAGGACTGATATTATATTTACCCCCGAAATTATCATTCAAATACGCTGTAATCAGTTCAGTACAAAGATTTCCAGCACCGCGCCCCATACCATAAATACATGAGTCAATAACAATTTCACGATTAATATCCATTTTTAAAAGAGTTTTTGTATTAGAAAAAGATAGCTGCAAACTGTTATGAGAATGAAATCCCAAGGCAATTTCGGACATAAGCCTTTTATCAATAAACCCAAAAATCTTTTTCACATCATCTTGATACATATTACCCAGAGTATCAACAATCGTAAGCCCATATGGTTTAATTTTATTAACTTCGCCAATAAGCAGTTCCAGCTCTGATTCAGAATAAGTATTCGTACTCATAGGATTTGCAAAAACATCCCACCCCAAATTCACAAGAGTTTGAATATATTCAAGAGCTTCTTTTTGCTTAGGCTTTTTAAAAGCTACTCTGATTTTTACATTTTTGCTTTTACATTCAGAAAACTTTTCAATCGGATACTCGCCATAATTCACCATTAAAAAACCGTTTTCAATTTCATCAACCGATGAAAAAAAAGTTTTATCAGGATTCTCATCACAATCTTTCAAAAACCCGCATTCAATATAGTCAATACCCGCTTCTGAAAGTCCGCACAAAACAGATTGGATGTTCTTTTTACCAAACATCCAATCAATAATATATCCGCCATCACGAAGCGTACAATCTAAAAGCTTAACAGAACGCATTATTTAACAACTTTTGAAACTGCATCCGTAATGTCATCACCGCCGTATAATACAGCACCTTTAACCAAAACTAAATCATAACCGTTAGTTTGAGCATAATTATTGATAGTTGCAGAAACACTTTTATCAATTGCTTCAAGCTTAGCTTTATATGCTTTTGCATTTGCTTCTCTTTTTGCCTTCAATTCTTTTTCATATTTTTTAGCAACTTCTTGCTTTTTCTTATCATCAGTCTGTGCTTTAACATCTGCATTAGCTTTTTTAATAAACTCTTGCATTTCCTTTGACTTAGCTTCCTGTTCTTTTTTTAGCGCCTGAACCTGTCCTGATTTATTTACAACTTTTTGAACATCAACAATAGCAACTTTGTCTATCGCAAACGCAGGTGTACAAAATGCCAATAACAATGCTAAAGATAAAATTTTTCTCATCATACCTCACCTCTCTATATGAACAATTTTATTATATTTCTTCAAAAGAATCAATTGCGATATCAATTATTGCAGTACCGTTATGAGAAATTGCCTTTTCAAGCGCCGGAATCAACTCATCTGCAGTTTGAACTCTAACAGCAAATAAATCATAAGCCTCTGCAATCTTTGTAAAATCAGGATTTATCATCTCGACTTGATAACGATTGTTATAAATCTTTTCCTGCATTTGTCGAACCATTCCAAGGTAGCTGTTATTCATAATAACAATTTTTACAGGAATATGATGTTCACGGCAAGTAGCAAGCTCCTGCAAATTCATCTGAAACGAACCATCGCCTGTAATATTCAAAACAAGATTATTTGGATTAGCAAGCTGAGCGCCGATTGAAGCCGGAAGTCCAAATCCCATTGTACCCAAACCACCTGATGTTATGAACTTTTTAGGCTTATTAAAATTAAAGAATTGCGCAGTAAGCATTTGATGCTGTCCGACATCCGTTACAACAACGGGCTCATATTTTTTTGTATAGTTATAAATAGTTTCTAAAACACAAGAAGAATGTAAACAGGTTGAATTTGATTCATGATGAACATTTTCTTCTTTTAAAATATCAAGTTTGTTATTCCACTCAGAAAAATCTTTGACATATTGAGCATAATTGCAAAAAGATTCCATAAAAGATTCCGAATCAGAAACCAATTCTAATTCAAAGTTCTTAGAAATATTTTTCAAATTAACACTAACAACTTTGGCATTAATCGCAAAATCAACATTTTTACAGGTAGAACGGTCAGAAAAACTTACCCCGAGAGCCAAAATAAAATCTGAATTACTCAAAGCAGTATTAGCAAGATGAGCTCCGTTCATACCAATCATCCCAAGGTATGCATCGTTTTCAGAAGGGAAAGCACCGATACCCATAAGAGTCGAAACAACATGGATTTTTGTTTTAGCCACAAATTCTTTAATCTTTTCAACTGCACCGACAGAACCTCCGCCCAAAAGAATTAAAGGAGATTGGGAATTATTAATCAACTTGATAACTTTTTCAAAATCCGAATCTTTCAGAGACGGTTTTTTCTTTTTATAAAGTTCTTTTGTTACTTTTGCCAAATATTTTGATTCCAGAATATTTCTCGGCAATGCCACAACAACAGGACCTTTTTCGCCTGAATTAGCAATTTCAAACGCTTCCTTAATAACTTGCTTAATATCGTCTTTGGAAATTAGAAGATATCCTTTTTTTGAACAGGTTTTTGTCATAGCCAAAATATCGACTTTTTGAAAAACCTTGTTATTAGTTTCATTAGAAGGAACATCCCCCGCTAAAACTACAAGCGGAGTCGAATCCGCATAAGCATTAGCAATCCCAGTAATTGTATTAGTAAACCCGGGACCTGATGTTACAAGCACAACTCCTGTCTTACCGCTCACACGAGCATAACCTTCCGCTGCATGAACAGCAGCTTGCTCATGGCGCACAAGGTAATGACGTATATTTTGATTCAAAGAAAGTTCATTATAAATACTCAACACAGCAGCTCCCGGATAGCCAAAAATACTGTCTACTCCGAGTTCAGATAAAGTCTCAACAAGCGCTTGAGCACAGTTTGCTGATTGAATATTTTGATATGTTTTTTCTTCACTAATCAACAGATTTGTCATAGCTTTATTATTATACAACAAATTTTAAAATAAAGACTTGATTTTAAAATTTGTTTCATGTAAGATTGTCATGCACTTCGTCGAAGTTAAAGTGTCGGGATGTAGCGCAGTTTGGTAGCGCACTTCGCTTGGGACGAAGGGGTCGCACGTTCGAATCGTGTCATCCCGACCATTTAAAAAAGAAGCCTTAAAGGCTTCTTTTTTATTTTATAAAACCTTGTTCATAAATCTTACTCGCGGCAATTATTGCATTTGCCTGAACAATAGGATTCCCATCATCTATTCTTTTAATTAATTCCATCACAATTGCCTCCGAATCAACTTTCGCATTTTCAGAAATCATCAGAATACAGGTTATAGCTGAATTACGTCTTACCCAATTTGAATCATTTAATGCTGTAAGCAATTGTTCTATAACGGATGTTTTATATTTTACTAAACTATTAATAGCAGCCATTCTAACAGCTTCGTTATCTTCACCCATTTTCTCTATAAATATCTTAATTGCCCTATCATCACCCAAAGTACTGAGCCCCTGGATAGCCGACGAGACAATGCCGGTATTCACATTTTTCGTCATATCAACAATTTTATTATACAAAACATCATATAATCCCATATTATCAACCGGAAGCTTAACTGGCAGTTCTTTTCCGTCTGGCAATACGTATTCAAAACCACTGTTAATAATCGCTCCCACCGCTTTTTCCAATGAATCATATTCCAACGTTGAATTTCCTGCAGGATATGGAATTGTTATTTTTTCAACATTTTCAGAATTTTTTAAAGCCAAAGCAGGTACAACAAAAATTTCACTACCTGTATCCGTATATTTTTTTCTTATATAAATTTTTTGCATGTAAAAAGTATAACATATTTTAAACAACTACTCTATGCTTTATTTTATAAAAAATTAATATAGTATTCACAATGTAACAATTATTGTAACGATATGGTAATTGGAAAATATGTGGATGACTTTTGGCGTTATTGTTGTACGCTTAAATTGTACAACGGATTAAAAAAAGGAATTTTCATGAAAAATCTTACAGATACAGAAATGATAATTACAGGGCACGTACAAAGAGGTTTGAGCAACAAAGCAATAGCAAAGATAATGAATATTTCATATCATACAGTAAAAGCTCATCTTGAGAATATTTATTTAAAACTTAATATTAACAACAGAGTTACTCTGGCAGTATTATATACCAGAGAATTTGAGTAACTTCCGCTCTAAAACGCTTTTTGCTATAATTTTGGTATGAAAAAAGTGTTTTTATATTCAATTCTTTTTCTTACTGCTTTGTCAATGATTTTACCGTTTATCATTATGTTTTTAATTTCTTTAAGCGGTCAAGAAAACATCTTTACTGATTATAAAAACATTAATCTTACATTCTGCGCTTATAAGAATGTTTTTGAATCAATCCCTGTTGTAAAATACTTTTTTAACAGCTTAATTGTTGCACTTTTTACTACCGTAGGACAAGTTTTCATCTCTTCTCTTGCAGGCTACGGATTTGCAAGATTCAAGTTCAAAGGTTCTGAAATCTTGTTTTTTATAATCCTTCTTACAATGATGGTTCCGCCTCAGGTAAACATCGTTCCGCTATTTTATCTTATGAGCAAGCTCGGCTGGATTAATACTTATCAAGCTCTAATTATTCCGGGAATTTTCGGAGGGTTTGGAGTATTTATGATGAGACAGTATTTCTTAAATTTCTCAAAAGAACTGGAAGATGCCTCCAAACTCGATGGATGCAACGAACTTCAAACCTTCTTTAAAATAGCCCTCCCTTGTGCCATGCCGGCAATCGCAACATTAGCAATTTTCACATTCGTAACCACATGGAACAGCTTCATGTGGCCCTTAATCGTAACAAACACTGATAATATGAGAACATTAGCAGTAGGACTAAGCATTTTCAAAGGCTCATTTAGAGAAATTACACTCTGGGGAGAACTCATGGCTTGCTCATGCATTTGCTCAATTCCTGTTATTCTGGTTTTTCTTGGCGGGAAAAAATATTTGCTACATAATCCACAAGATGGAGCAGTGAAAGAATAAGCTCATTCGGCAATGTTTTTTATAAACAATTGGTTTATCAATATTATTATGAGGAAACTGTGGTTTATAATTTTTATCCTAATAATAATTCCTGTATTTGCTTATGATGTTTATACTCCGGACAACTACAAATACGAACAGGCAGGTGATAAGCTTCTTTTTGTAGTAGATTTCTCCAATAGCATGGGGGAATACCTTGAGCACAAAACAAAAGTCAATCTTGTAAAAGACATGATGACTCGCATTCTCCCGCAAATTTCTGATGACACAAAAGTAGGCATAAGAGCTTACGGACACACCTGTAACCTTTTAGCATACAATGCCTGCAGAAGTTCAGAACTTCTTGTTCCTTTAGGTGAAAACCAGTCCAGACAGATTAACCATGCTATTGCAAGACTTCGTCCGCGCGGAATGACCCCGATAACATACTCTCTTAAACAAGCTGTTAAAAAAGATTTGGCAGGGATGAACGGCACAAAACATATTATTTTACTAACAGACGGCGGAGAAAACTGTGACGAAAGTCCATGTGACTACTCAATTGAGCTTGTTAAACACAGACGAGATATAAAAATTGATGTTATAGCCTTCAATGTTCATGACTCGGATGATTTAGCCCAACTCCAGTGCACAGCGGACGTAACGGGCGGAAGGTTTATTGAAGCTGACACAAACGCCCAGCTTGTAAACTCAATGCAAGAGCTTATTCTTCCGCATAAACAAGTTGAAGCACTTCTTATGGGAAGTGAATAAGCTACTTCATATCAATCAAAATCTTAATCGTATTTGCAAGCAAACCAATTGCCCATTTTAGAATCAAAATACCGCCTAAAATACCAATTACAGAATCCAGACAAATCAGATTAAAGTATTTACCAATTAACAACGCCGCAATTGCAAGAATAGAAGTCAAAGCATCTGCTAAAATATGATAATAAGCTGCCTTAAAGTTATAATCTTCATGCTCATGATCATGATGATGCTCGTGTTTGCCTTCCATAATAAAAATACAAACTGCATTAACTACTAAACCAATCACCGCAACAAGAATAGCTTCATCAAACTTAATTTGAAGCGGATTCATAAACCTTTGAACAGCCTCGATAATAATCCAAATCCCTGTAAATCCAAGAAAAATTGAACTTGTATAAGCTGTTAAAGTTCCAATTTTATCCGTTCCGTTAGGAAATTTTTCAGAGCCCGCAAATTTTCTTATCAAAACATACGCAGCATAAGTTAATCCCAACGCAAGCGCATGAGTCCCCATGTGATATCCGTCTGCAAGCAATGCCATAGAATTTGTAAAATACCCGTAAGCGATTTCTGCAAACATTGCAAGCACAGTAAAAATAATTACTACTAATGTTTTCTTTTCATTTCCGTTAGTAATTTCATGTTCGTGGGAATGCATATTATAAATCTCCTTCTAAATCATTAAGCCGTTCTTTTAATAATTCATTATATTGAGCAAGAATTCTTTCTGCTGTTTGAATTTCTTTTTTATCAAACTGTTTAAAAAAATCTTCATCTTTGCTATACCAATCTTGGTGCATTTTTTCGTGTGCTGAAAAAACTTCTTTTCCAGCCGGTGTTAGTCGATAATAAATTTCTTTTTTGTTGGTTTGAATAGTATAAGTCTCTATTACACCGCGTTTTAAAAGCTTCTTAAGAAGTTTACTAATACCGCCTTTTGTAATATTCATTTCTTGAGAAATCTTAGTAACATTAGCATTCTCGATTCGCTCAATGTTGTCAATACAATGCATTTCACTAATAGAATAATCTTTTAGCACTTCATCAGCCTTAACAATATAAAATTGTTCCAGTTCTTCAAGCCCCGAGTTAATAGAAAATAACAAATCTGTAATTTCACATTGCATAATATCACCATTTTGTTTCCAAGTTAACAATATCATTATGTACGATTTTTGTTTCCTTGTCAACAATATGACTTTACAATGTTAAGTAATAATCCTTTAATAACTTCGCGTCGTCTTCAATATTAGGGCTTTCACAAACAATTGCACCTTTTACATCAAAAGCCTTAAATGCGCGAAGTAAATCTTTGTAATTAAAATCAGATTCTTCAAGATTAAGATGTTTCTTCTCACCTTTAGAAGTATACTCAATTCCTGCAATATGAGCATGAAAATTATCAATCGCAATCTGTCCTAACTCATTGCCTATTTTTTCAAAAATAGCACAGAACTCGTCATAAGTATTTGAAATCCCGTTATATCTCGCATGTAAATGCGAAAAATCTACACAAGGAAGCACCGTTTCAAACTCTTTAGAAAGATTAATAATTTCTTCTAAATCCCCCCACTGAGTAGCTTTACCCGTAGTTTCAGGTCGTATCCATATTTTGTTATTATCTAATGCTAAAGTATCTGTAATAATCTTTGTTTGAGCTTTAATCCTATCAGATACAACATCCTTATCCTGCCCCAAATAGAATCCTGCATGGAAAGTTATACTATATCCGCCAAGCTCATTAGCAGTCTGAGCGGTTTCAATAATCCTCTGCACACTCGCTTCAACTTTTTCTTCTTCTCTTGCGTTAAGATTTACATAAAAAGGCGCATGCGCTGTAATAATCTTATGAGAAGCCTTAACCGCTTCGCGGCTCTTATCGGAAATCCTTACACCATGAACAAACTCTAATTCAAGCCCGTCCAAACCCATTTCGTCATGGATTTCAAAACCTTTTGCATAACCCTTAGTACCCGCTCTTAATGGGACACCTGCAGTCAAAAAGTATAGTTTATCCATTACTTGAACTCCTCACCAATTTTTGGATTAACGATTCTGATAAAATCTTTGCTGTCACCTATAAAGAAGCTTCCAAACTGAAGTACAGTAGGTACAATCAACCCTTTTGAGGTGGCAATAAAGAATTTGTCATCCTCAATCTTAGCCACAGTTCCGGCAGGATGAGGAATACAAAAAGCATCTGAAGCAACCTCAGCTTTCATAATCTTCATCATATTCCCGCGGAAAGTTGTGCTTGCTAAGATAAACGGATTCAAAGCTCGAATAAAACGTTCAATTTCTTCCGCAGAACGGTTATAATTGATAAACACTTCACCTTCTGCGAGCCCTTTACCGGAAATAAAATCACCTCTCGGCTGTGGAATACGCGGTAAAGCTTCTGCTTCATAAGCTTGCAGCACCTGTAATAAAAGCTCAATACCGAGAACATTTAACTCATTAAAAATCGTTCCCATCGTAGCTTTTGAATGAATATGATACGCTTTTTGAGCAATAATATCACCCGTATCAAAACCTTCATCCATAAAATGAATAGTAACACCAGTTTCTGTTTCACCATTCATAATTACACG
>CAMTNN010000012.1 GCA_947073895.1 uncultured cyanobacterium | reverse complement strand
GATTATTTGAAGATCTTCTTCCTAAAAAATTCACAATGGAGCCGGATGAGTTTGAAAAACTCGTAGACTACTATAAGTTTTTTGTAGAAACAAGACTTGTAGATTGCACCGGTATTGATTGGATTGACTAGATTCTTGTCTTATTTTTACTTTCTTTAGCACGTTTTTTACGACGCATTAAGTCAACAAACGCCTCAAGACGGGTAATATAACCAGCCTTACCGGTCTGCTCATCCATAATCAGGGTCAAAATCGGAATCTCATGTTCTCCTCGCATTGTAGGGAAAATATTTTGAGACATAATTTCCGGCATGCAGGTAAACGGAGAAATATGGATAATTCCGTCTTTACCTTTTTTATCTGCAAATACAACGTCAGAAACACATTCCAAAGCATCACCGCCGATATCTCTCATCAAGTAAGGTTTTGCCATTTTTTCAGCTCTCTGAAGGTGAGTTTCTTTGTTTTGGAAAGCTTTAGGTATAATTGCATCTTTCAAAAAGCTTCCTACTGTAAGGCTTCTTCTTGTCTGAACTCCCATTCTGCCAAGTTCACGTTCAATATTCTGATTAGAGAATTCATCATTTACAAGGAAAATTTCACCTGTTAAATCAACATGTAAAACTTCTCTGTTTTCGTCGATTTCTGTTTTTTCAATTTCTTTAAGCGCAAGTTCGTAAGCTTTCTTTAAATCCTTAGTATTGCCTGCTTTATCAATCATTTTTAAAGCTTTTTTATAATTTTTTTCAGCGTCACCGAATTTGATTTCACGTGCTCTATAATAAGAAAGAGCAGTATCTAAATCGTCAATTGCAAAAATTTTACGCATCAGTATATTAATGGTGCGCATAATCAAAATCGGGTCATTTTTTCCTGAAATTTCGGTTAAAAACTTATACAATCCTCTGATACCATCATAAAGAGAGAGTTCAATATAGTTTGTTTTGTAACCTAAATCTTTAAGTGTGTTATAAATATTGTTTCCATATTCACCAAGTCTGCAAATTCCCGGTGAAGTAATCATAGCAACATAGTCAGTTCCGCCTTCAATCGCTTCAATAAAATTACCCAGAATGAGTTTATAAGGAAGGCAAATAGCTTCCGGTGAATTCTTTGTCCCAAGTGATAGCGTTTTTTTGCTTGTATAAGGAGGAACAAACGGTTCTACACCTATTTTCCTTAATGCTGACGCCCACGCAATTGAAATTGTTCCCATATGAGGAAACGTTACCTTAACTTTTTTACCCTTTGCCATTTATACTTCCTCTGTAAATTAATATAACATTATTATAATACTAAAAAATTTTTATTGTATACTTAAATTATGGGGAGAATAGTTCAGCTATCAAAACACGTAATAAATCAGATTGCAGCAGGGGAAGTAATTGAAAGACCTTATTCTGTTGTAAAAGAACTGGTAGAAAACTCTGTTGACGCCGGTGCAACAAAAATCAGCGTCGAAGTTTCCAATGAATGCCGTGATTTAAGAATAGCAGATAACGGGTCGGGAATTCATCCCGATGATATTTTGTTAGCATTCTCAAAACACGCAACCAGCAAAATACAAACAGGCGAAGATTTATTCGACATTAGAACTATGGGATTCAGAGGCGAAGCCTTAGCAAGTATAATTTCA
Organism: uncultured cyanobacterium; assembly: GCA_947073895.1. Classification (GTDB taxonomy): domain Bacteria; phylum Cyanobacteriota; class Vampirovibrionia; order Gastranaerophilales; family Gastranaerophilaceae; genus CAG-196. The sequence goes on along the minus strand of CAMTNN010000012.1, from coordinate 17,024 downwards.
ATATCAAAACTTACTTGTATCACAAGAACTGCAGAATTCGATAACGGCACAAAAGTTGAATGTCAAAATTCGGAAGTTAAACAAACACCTACAGGCTGCGCTGTCGGAACGATTATGGAAATCCGTGATTTATTCTACAATCTGCCTGCAAGATTAAAGTTTTTAAAAAGCGCAAAAACAGAATTTGCATACATTAATGAATATATTCAAACAATCGCACTTGTTCATCCCGAAATCTCGTTTGAACTGAAATTTAACGGCAAAACAGCGGTTAAAACAACAGCCCAAAACGAACAAATACAAACAATCAAAGAATTGTTCTCAAATGATGTTGTATCTAATCTTAAACCTGTTCTCAAAACAGATAAACTTGCAGATTTAAAAATATCAGGTTTTGTAAGTACTCCTGATTATACCAGAGCAAGCAAAAAAGATTACTATATGTATGTTAACTCACGCGCAGTAAAATGCCCGGTATTCCAAAAATCCATTGATATGGTATACAAAAATCTTACAGGAAGTTCACGATATCCGTTTATTGTGCTTAATCTTGAAATACCACCTGCTGATGTTGATGTTAACGTTCACCCTACAAAAAAAGAAGTGCGTTATAAAAATCCTAACCAGATTTTTAATTTTATCCAAGCCTCAATTAATGATGCATTACGTTCTGTTATTGAAACAGCGAAAGAAAAAGAACCGATTTTTATAGAAGAATTTGTTACTCAAAAAGCAGAAGAAGCAGCAACTGCTGAATACGAAACTTATGTTCCTGCAACAGAATCAATTTCAGATATTTTCACCAAAAATTTTGAAGAAGACCTTCGACCTAAAAATCAAAACAGACCGAAGCTTCAAATAGTTAAAGAAAATACTCCTGCTCCTGTACAGACAAAAGTTGTATCAGAACCTGAATTCAAGCAGGAAGATGTCATTATAGGTCAATACAAAAAAACCTACATTCTGATAGAAAAAGAAAATGGACTGGAAATTGTTGACCAACACATTGCAGAAGAACGTTACATCTACGAAACATTAAAAAAAACTAAAAATATTGACTGTCAGCTTTTATTCATCTCAGATGTTTTAGAAGTTTCACCTTCTGATAAAACTCTCTTAGAAAGCAATAAAGAAAAACTGCTCCAATTTGGATACGAGATAGATTTTCTTTCGGATACGGAAGTTATTTTCAAAAAAGTACCTCAAATGATTTCTAAAGTAGCTCCAAAAGAAATTTTAGCGGATATTTTAGAAAACATATCCGGTGATATTGACAATATTGAAGAAAAAATATTAATCACAACTTCCTGCAAAGCAGCAGTAAAAGCCAACACATACTTAAACCAGTATCAAATGGAAGAAATAATCCGCAACTGGCGCAAATGTGAAAACCCTGAAACTTGTCCTCACGGAAGACCTGTTTCAAAATTCTTTGAACACAGAGATATTGCAAAATTTTTCCAAAGAAACAAATAGGGGTAAATAAAATAGCAAAAAGTTTTTTTACAGGTTTTAGATAGATATAACAAAAAAAGGATTATTTATATGATACCTCCATTTCTACCTAAAAAACCTGATATAGCAGGCTTAGTAAACAAAATCAACCCTGAATTAACAAACTTACAAGGCCTTGCAAAAGAGGGAATTCAAGATGGAATTACTCATCTTAGTAATATTGTTTCACATCCTGATGAGTTCAAAAAGACTGCTGCCAGAGAAATTGTGGAAATCGTACAGGAAGGCCCTAAAAAAACATCCGATTTGGTAGATAAAGTAACAGGAGAGCTTGGTTCAATAGCTAAAAAAACACTTGAAGCAATGAAAGAATCTGACAACCCTATCGCACAAAAAGTTGCGGAAACAGCAGAACAAAATCCGACTGTTAATCCGGAAGAAGTTATTAACAAAGCAAGAGATATTATAAAAGAAACTATTGCAACAGTTGAAACCGAACGAGACGGATTGGAAAAAGAAATCGTAAAAGAAGTCGTAAAAAATAAAGTAAAAAAAGGGTTCTTCGGATACTTCAAAAATATGTTTGCAAAAATCAAAAATTTTATTAAAAATTTGTTACATTTAAAATAAATACGCAATTATTTTACCCCTAATGACTTTATATATATAACATTGGGGATTATTACATGATTGGAGCATTAAGAAAAAGTCTATTGTTCATTGGTGAACACACCGGAGTCGGCAAGCGTATTCTTAGAGGTATGCGCGAAGCTAAAGTCGAAATGCAGTTTGAATTTAGAGGACTTCCTTCCGGTAATTCTCAAATGCTTGATATATATAAAGCAGGTTTTTCAAAGAAGGCACCTTCTGCAATTTCTCATATACTGGATGATAAAAGCTTCCAAGCACTTCTTAAAGAATATGCAGCAAAGAATAAATTATTAGAAACAATGCCAAAAAATCTTTCAATGGAAGAAATTACTTTATTTATGCTGCAAAAAGGCGGTGTAGGCCCATCAAAATTCGCACAAATTATTTCTTCCGATGCAGAAATGATGAGCAAATTTTCGCCAGAGATTCAGGAAGCAATAAAACAAACAAGAAGCAACAACCCTTTCAGCAGAACACTTAGCGAAGCTCAAGATATTGTAAACAGAGCATTTTCTTCTAAACAAAAATTAATTGGCAATGTAGAAGAAGGAGCCCTTGTAAAGCCGGAAATCGAATTAATAAAACCATTAAAAGCTGGTACAGTCGGAGAAGCATATCTTGCCAGAACAACAAACGGAGAAGAAATCATTGTCAAAATGATTAAGCAAAATGTTGATGCAAAACAATTAGAAATGGAAGAACAAATCTATGCACGTCTAATCTATGAATTTGCACCAAACGAAGCAACGGCAGAATCTCAAATAAAAATGCTCCAAAACCTATACAAAGACTGGCGTATGGAACTAGATTTCACAGCAGAATTCAAGTATAACAAAGAACTTCAAAAAGGCGCTAAACGATATAGAGTTGCAGATATAACCCGAATGTCTGAAGACGGAAGCTGTATTCTAATGGAAAAAGCACAGGGTATTTCAATGGAAGATTTAATAAAAATGCTTGAAGAATACAAGCGCGACCCTGCAAAATATTTTAAAACTTATGCAAAAGAAATAGAAGCAAATCAATGGTTACAAAACCCTGAAAGAGTGATTTCAGAACTCCCTACAACTGTAACAAAAGCTTTTGATGAGCAGTTTATGTTTATGAAATCAGGCGGAACATCAATTATGCACGGAGATCCGCATACAGGAAATTATTTTATATCGGAAATTGACGGTGTTTTAACCCCTATATTTATTGATACAGGTAACTGTGTCTTAAGAGGAAAAGAAAAAATTATTGAAGATATTTCGTTTCTGGCAAACTATTTTGTAGGTAATTCGAAGGGTTTAGCTGAATACTTTGTAAAACAATGCCGCAATAATGAGGGAATTATGCACGAAGGTTCAAAACTTCTTGCAGCTGGAAATCACGAAAGAGCTCTTATTGACGAAATTGCAAAAGATATTCAAAAACTTGTATTCCAACAAAAAGCAAATATAACAGATGTTGATAAAATTACAAGAACAATGCAATCAATCCTTGAAAAACACGGATTGAATATTAATCCTGAAACAGCAACAGCACTAAAAGCTCAAATGCAGTTCTATACTGGCATTAACGAAGCAGCTTCACTATCCGGAAAAACCATAGATGTTGCAACAATCGTTAAGGATATGCCTCAAGCATTAATGTGTATGCTTAGAAATTCCTCAAATCCGTTTACTGCAATAAAAGATGCTTTAAATCACAGTTATAATAACCAAACTCAGGCTTCAAAATGCATATATCAATTCTTAGCACCAAAATGTGATATTAGAATGTCTATATCCTATCCAACAGCTACGGCAGAAAAAAGTTTAGCAGTTATTTAGTTTCAGAAATACCCCAGTGAAGCTTATCTCTTAAAACAGAATAGAACTGTTCTTCTTTCAAGAAAGCCAACAATGCTTTATTTTTAGCTGCCTTTATCATAATTTTTTCAACACATTTAGTTGTATCAAACCCATCAATTGAAACCGATAGCAGTTTGTCTCCAGTTCTAATTGTAATTTCTTCTCCTGCAGGAACAACAATCGGGCGTGCATTAAGAGTATGCGGACAAATCGGCACAATTGATATTACATCTGTTGTCGGATATAAAACCGGCCCGCCCGCAGAAAGTCCGTAAGCAGTAGAACCGGTAGGGGTAGACACAATCAAACCGTCTGCAATATAATCACAAACATTTTTACCATTGATTTCAAGATAAAATTTTGATGTTCTGGATGGATCACATCCCTTAATAACAAAATCGTTCAATGCAAGTTTATCAAGAGCAGTAAGCATCATACGCTCTTCTGTATAATATTTTTTATTTATAACAGCTTCAACAACATCTTCTACAGAAGCCGCCTGTGAAAGAAAGCCAAGTCGGCCCAAGTTAATCCCGAGCACAGGTACTTTTGAATCGGCATAATATCGTGCAGCTTTTAAAAGAGTTCCGTCACCGCCGATTACAAGAGAAATTTCTCCAAAAGAAAGCATATTATCAATATCAAACGATTTAAATTCTGTTTTATAACTAATAAGAAGGCCCTCTACAGCTTCAAGAACATCTTTATAACCGTCAATATTTTTGTTATAAACTACATTTATTTTCATACAACGGATTATAACATAGATTTAGTGTTTATGGTATAATCAGAGACAAAAGAGGGTAAAATTATGATAGAAATGAAAGTAATGGGTATAGCGCTTGATGTTAGAACAAACTCGCCAATCGTTGTACTTCACGATTTAGATAACAGAAAAGCATTGCCGATTTGGATTGGCTCCGCCGAAGCAAGCGCAATTATCAGATGCATAGAAGGACTTGTTGTAGCCCGTCCTATGACGCACGATTTAGCAGCTAACTTAATCGAAAAAACAGGATATAAACTAGACAAAATCGAAATTAATGACGTTGAAAAAGACACTTATTACGCAACGCTATTTATTACAAAAGACGACGAAACAATTGAAGTTGATGCTCGCCCATCAGATGCAATAGCTCTTGCTATGAGAGCAAAAGCTCCTATTTTTGTAACGGCTAATGTGCTCATGAACGGTTCTGTTTCAACGGATGCAGCCAAAGATGAAGAAGAAGCACAAGAATTCAAAGATTTTATCCAAAACATAAAACCATCTGATTTTGAAAAATTAATGCAAGGAAGACACGAGGAATCTGATCAGTGAAGATAAATCCTGTTAATAGATATTTTGTAAAGAATTTTATACCTATTACAGGTATATGGGGTGCAACAACAGTTATAATGGGGCTTACTTATCCTGCTGCATCCTATAATAGCAGCATACAGAAAGAAGAATTTAAAACCGAAGTAAGAACAAAAGCCCCCGAACATTATAAAAGAGCCTTGGCTGCAGAACCAGAAGAGAGATTTTTTATTCCAAACGTAGGTTACTGGGCTCGTGAAGTTAATAAAATGAGTGATTCAATAGCTGCAAAAAATGCTTATAATAAGGAATAGACAATGAATATAAACAAAAATTATGAGAATTTAGAACAAAGCTACCTTTTTTCAACCGTAGCAAAAAAAGTAAACGAATTTACAAGTAAAAACCCGGGGGTAAATATAATTAGGCTCGGGATAGGCGATGTTACACGCCCTTTATGTAAAGCAGTAGTTGAAGCTATGCACAAAGCCGTTGATGAAATGGGGGTCAAAGAAACATTCAGAGGTTACGGCCCTGAACAGGGATATGACTTTTTACGTACCGCAGTTCAAGGTTATTATGCAAAAAACAATGTAGAGCTTGAGCTTGATGAAATTTTTATTTCAGATGGTGCTAAAAGTGATTTAGGAAATATTTTGGATTTATTTGACAAAAATAATACAGTTCTTGTTCCGGATCCTGTTTACCCTGTTTATGTTGATACAAACATTATGAACGGTAGAAAAGTTATTTTCACAGAAGCAAACAGTGAAAACTGTTTCTTGCCTGCACCTCCGACAGAACATGCTGATATTATTTATATTTGTTCACCTAATAACCCGACTGGTGCTGTTTACACAAAGGCTCAATTAAAGGAATGGATTGATTATGCGTTAAAAAATAATGCAATCATTCTATTTGATTCAGCTTATGAATGCTTTATCTCTGATTCAGAGTTACCAAGAAGCATCTATGAAATTGAAGGGGCAAAAAACTGTGCTATAGAATTCTGCTCACTATCTAAAACTGCCGGATTCACAGGTACAAGATGCGGTTACACAATCGTTCCTAAGAACCTTGATAAACTTAATAAAATGTGGCTAAGACGTCAAACAACCAAGTTTAACGGAGTACCATACATTATCCAGCGCGGTGCGGAAGCTGTTTTCACAGAAGAAGGACAACGAGAAATCAAAGAAAATATTAATTACTACAAAGAAAATGCAAAATTGATTTCAGAAACACTAAAAGAATGCAACATCTGGCACGTTGGCGGTAAACACTCTCCATACATCTGGTTAAAATGTCCTAACGGAATGACTTCATGGGAATTCTTTGATTATCTGCTTGAAAATATTCAAGTAGTCGGAACCCCAGGCTCCGGTTTCGGTAAAAACGGAGAAGGTTATTTTAGATTAACCTCTTTTGGTTCAAAAGAGAACACTATTGAAGCGATGGAAAGATTCAAAAAATTATTTAAATAACAAAAAGGGCGGGACTAAAGTCCCGCCCTTTTTTATCCTAAAAAGTTCTTTAAAAGAATCATCACAGCAACTGTTACAATCATAAAAATCATTGTGCTTAAAACACCAGTTCCATGTGATTCCTGCAAAGATGATTTATCATTATTATCCATAAATTTCTCCTTTCATTAAAGAGCTGCTTTATGCATAGCTGCTGCTATTGCAATTGCAATCTCTTCGTCATTGTTAGAAGATTTCTTCTTATTAACGGTTTTAAACTGTGGAATTTCTTCAGGAAAGTATTTATTAACAAATTTCAAAATAAATGAGGTTAAATTCATTACCCAAATCATTATTGCAAGGAATATAAAAACTGTTCCCATACCAATAACCATTACAACTAAACCTTCTTTAACCAAGGTTAAATCCATAATTTTTCTCCTTTTTACTATTCATAATTAATACAAAACAGCTTAATTGATTATGGTGCACGTATTGCTATTTCGTTTTCAAAGTTGGTCGATAAATTATGAATGAAATCCCTTTGAATAAGGGTTGGAGTTTTTATAAAACCATTATTATCAAAAAATATATTTGCTGCCAAATGATTATTCAAAGAACCATTCGAGGTATTATAGTCTCTATTCGCAACAATCTCACCACCATAAATAGGATTTGAAACAATCGCAACTTTTTGATAGTCATTTTGAATATATTGAGCATCACAAAAACTTTCGCCCTGAGGAGTTAAACTCAAAGTAAAAATAAAAGCTAAAAATATAAATAAAGTTTTTAAGATACTCTTCACAATTTCTATTTTATAACAAAAATTTTATCAATGCCTATTACCCTCTATCCCTATTTATTACTACTTAACAAACCCTTGAAATTTTAATTGTTAATAGTACAATTATTTTATACATTATTAAGAGAAAGGCGAAATTTGGATGATTAAACTCAATTACAAAAACACCGATGCAATGATAATCGGAAACGAAAACGGTTTAAATATTGCAGAAGAATTTTCAAACTACAAAGATAGAATTGCAGAAATCATCAAAAACCTTAATCAACGAAAAGACAAACCAGGTCAATGGTTACAGTGGATGAACCTTGGTTATAACGAAGAAACAGTCTGGTATGTTAAAGAATTTGCTTCAATGGTAAAAGGCAGGTTTGATAATATCTTAGTATTAGGAATCGGAGGTTCAGCTCTTGGCGGAATTGCTGTAACAGAGGCGTTACTAAAACCTTATTGGAACCTTTTGACTCCAGAACAAAGAAATGGTTTACCAAGAATTTTCTTTCTTGATAATATTGACCCTGATTCAATCAACGGGATTTTAGAAATCCTTGATTTAAAGAAAACTCTTGTTAACGTAATCACTAAATCAGGTGATACTGCCGAAACAATGTCCCAATATATGATTATTAAAGACATTCTTGAAAAAGAACTCGGAGATGATTACAGAAAAAATATTGTTGCTACAACAGATAAAAAAATGGGAATATTAAGACAATTAGCCGATCAGGAAGGTTACAAAACTTTTGTAGTGCCTGATGATGTCGGCGGAAGATTCTCTATATTCTCAGCTGTAGGGCTTGTTCCTTTTGCTCTTGTAGGACTTGATATTGACCAGATTATTAATGGCGTAAAAGATATGGATTTGGCGCTTAAAAATACTGATATTAACCAGAATATTGCTGCACAAGGCGCTTTGATTCAATACTTGATGGACACAAAATTAGGCAAAAATCTTTCTGTTATGATGCCTTATTCAAGCAGACTTAAGTATGTTTCAGACTGGTACGTTCAATTGTGGGCTGAGTCATTGGGAAAAGAAGTTAACAATAACGGAGAAAAAGTTAACGCAGGCCCTACACCGATTAAGGCTCTCGGAGCAACTGACCAGCACTCACAAATTCAGTTATACAATGAAGGCCCTAACAATAAAATTATTACATTTATTCGTGTAGAAAACTTTGACACCACACTTGAAATTCCAAAGATATTTGAATACACAGGTATAGGCTACTTAGGCGGAAAAACAATAAATGATCTAATCAATGCAGAAGCTGATTCAACAAGAGTTGCATTATCAGATTATTCTCGTCCGACAATGACAATTTCATTAGAAAAAGTTGACGAATACAATGTGGCGCAATTGCTTTATATGTTAGAAGTTCAAACAGCTATCGCAGGCGAGCTTTATAACATTAATACATTTAATCAACCCGGTGTAGAACAAGCGAAGAACTATACTTACGCCCTAATGGGCAGGGCAGGATTTGAAGAATCAGCCCAGACTCTTCAATCGAAAATGATGGCATTATAATTAAAAAAGCGGATTTTATGATTAAATCCGCTTTTTTATCAACTATTTGCCCCTTGCCAATGTTGGCTTATTCTCTCTCAGCCAAAAATTTATCCATAGCCTCTTTTGAGATTTCAACAGCATCCAAAATAACAGATGCAGCAGCCTCTTCTGAAGCTCTAGCCATTTGTATTAATTTAACGCCATACTGTGCCTGAACCTCAGGTGTCATAGCACTTCCGCCACTTACTAAACTAATATCCATCGGGGTACCCTCTCTTAATAATGTATATAAATATTATAGCACTTTTTTCAAAAGTTGCAAGCTAAAACTTGGTCAAGAGTTCAGATATACATAAATAAAAATATAATGCTGAAAAAATTACACCAATTATTCTGAATGCACAAGGTCTATAATGAAATTCTTTATATACGGAACTATCTGACAAAAAAGCATTAATATCTTCTACCAGATTTGTCCAATAAGTATATCTATTGGTAGAATGTCCGCCATAAGGTCGGATTTCGCTGCCATTTTTCAAATTCAAACAAATACCGTATGTTGTTTCAGTACGTTTATTTTTACGTCTTACAGATGTAAACAAACTTGCATTTTTTATATCACTGACTGCAAGCTGATCTACAACCATATAAAGGTTTCTGAATAATGCTTTTTGAATAACCTTACAAGAGTTTTCTTCTTTATTCATTATTACATGATAACTATGTTCAATAACAAAAAATAAAAAACCTAAGAACAATCCAAAAACCAATAATAACACTAAATATTCTGCATTAAATTTATCATAAATCGCAAGAAACCCAGGAATTAAATAAACAAAAAACAAGATAATTTCAAATAAATAAAACTCTTTTTTAGAATTCGTAAACCGTAATGTTGTATAATTTTTCATGATTAGAGTTCGCGACGTCCCTCTATTGCTCTTGCAAGAGTAACTTCATCAGCATACTCCAAATCTGCCCCTACAGGAAGCCCGAATGCAATTCTTGATATCTTTATACCAAAAGGTTTAATAAGTTTTGTTAAATAAAGACTTGTTGCTTCACCCTCAACAGATGGAGATAAGGCTAAAATCACTTCCTGAACCTCTTCCGCTGTTAATCTTGTAAGTAATTCTTTTATTCTGATATCCTCAGCACCAATACCATCCATAGGTGATATTAAACCCTGCAAAACGTGATAGAGCCCCTTATATTCGTTGGTTTTTTCGATTGCAATTAAGTCTTTTGTTTCAGCTACAACACAAATAACCGAACGATTGCGATTGCGTGATTCACAAATTTCACAAGGACTGGTAGTTGATATATTAAAACACACTTCACAAGTTTTTGCACTTCGTTTTGCTTCCAAAATAGCATTCGCAAATTTTTCAACTTCACTAACAGGCATTTTTAACACTTGAAAAGCCATCCGTTGAGCCGATTTAGGGCCAACGGATGGAAACTTTTGAAATTGTTCTATTAATGAAGCAATAGATTTTGGATAAATCATTTTTTACCTTATAAAGTCAATCCAGGGATGTTTACTCCACCGGTTACTGATTTCATTTTTGATTCTAATTCTGATTTAGATTTATCAGTAGCAACCTTCATTGCAGAAGCAATTAAATCTTCTAACATTTCAATATCATCAGCTGATACAGCAGAAGGATTTTCCGGATTGATAGCTTCTGCAGAAAGCTTGATTGATTTGAAGATACCTTTACCGTCACAAGTTACGCTAACTGAACCATTACCTGCTTCACCTGATATACTCATGTTTGAAAGGTCATTTTGAGCTTCCATTAATTTTTTTTGAATGTTTTGTGCTTGTTTCATCATATTCATCATGTTCATCATAATGAAATCCTCCCTATATACTTATACGTCTAGTTTTTCCATTAGTTCGTCATCAATATCAAAATTTGCGTAAACATTTTGAACATCATCATGTTCTTCCAATTTACCCAACAAACGCATTATATTTTGCGCTGTTTTTTCATCAGTTACTTCAATTGTGTTCTGAGGAACTCTTGTAAACTCAGCTGTTACTGATTTAAAACCTGCTGCTTCAAGCCCTTCTGTTACAGATTGAAGATTTTCAAATGCTGTATAAACTTTGTATTCGTCTTCTTCTTCAATAATATCTTCAGCATCAAGATTAATTGCTGCTTCAAACAATGCTTCAAAATCAACTGATTCAGCTTCAAAAGTTATACAGCCTTTTTTATCAAACATCCAGCCAACACAGCCTGTTTCGCCAAGGTTACCATTGAATTTAGTGAAATAACTTCTTACATCACCTGCGGTTCTGTTCTTATTATCAGTCATAGCTTCAATAACAACAGCAACACCGCCTGCAGCGTAACCTTCGTAAATCATTTCTTCATAGTTTTCGTTACTTCCGGCTCCGCAGCCTTTTTCAATAGCGCGTTTGATATTGTCATTTGGAAGTCCTGCAGCTTTCGCTTTTTCAATAGCCGTTCTTAAACGGAAGTTACCCGCAGGATCACCACCGCCTAATTTTGCCGCAACAATAAGTTCTCTCGAAAACTTCTGAAACTCAGCCGCACGAAGCGAATCTGTTTTTGCTTTTTTATGTTTAATCGTTGACCATTTTGAGTGTCCACTCATATTTAATACCTCTTTTATCCCTGCTTATCAATAATACAAGAAACTTTTTTTATTGGCAAGAAAAAGTTTAGAGAACTCCGCCCTTTTGAAGATATTTGATTCTTTGTTTTTCCCATTTATCTTTTACATAGTTTTTATTCTTGTAATATTCAGTTAGATTTTTTATTAAAGCTTTGTTACCATTAGCAGAATTTACAGCTTGATTATAGTATAACAAAGCTTCTTCTTCTCGATTTAAGTTGAGTAAAATATTAGCTTTATAAACGCAAAGCCAAGTCTTTTTTTTATTTTGCTCTAAGTCTTTATCAACAATCAAAAGTGCATTTTCAAAATCATTTTTCATTATATAAGAAGCCATAACAAAATAACTAGCATTAGTATTTTTACCAATTTCTATGACTTTATCAAAATCACCATAATTATAATATGCTAAAATAGACTCAATTAGTAACGTATTGGTAGGCTCATCAAAACCTAAGTATCCATGTGCTTTTTCAAGATATTTTATTTCTTGTGGTAAATTATATAAACATAAAAGAGTTCCCCCTCGTTGATAAATATAACCTTTTTGCATAGGAAATAATGCAAATTTAGCCGCTAAGTCTATATAATCAATTTTATTATGATTATATGCCTTACCCTCAAGAAACCAAGGTATACATTGATATAACATTAGACTAGCAAGTAAAATACCAATCAACCACGCTTTTTGTTTTGTTTTAAAAAGAAAAATACAAGACATAATATAAAGCGGTAATGCTAATAGAGTTATAATTAAGATTGTTAAAAGATAATAAATAGTATCACTCATTATTAATTCATATAAATTCATATACCCCTCCGAAGATTCATATTAACATTTATTTATGCTAAAGTAAATGTAATATGCAGGAACAGTTTGCACGAACATCAATGTTAATCAGCGAAGAGGGAGTAAATATACTCTCTCAAAAAAGAGTTGCAGTATTTGGAGTGGGCGGAGTAGGCGGCTATACGGTAGAAGCACTTGCCCGAACCGGAATTGGAACTCTCGATTTGATTGATAATGACACTGTAAATTTAACAAATATTAATCGTCAAATTATTGCACTGCATTCAACTGTAGGAAAATTTAAAGTTGATGTTGCACGCGATAGAATTTTAGATATAAATCCAAATGCAAAAGTAAATATTTATAAAACTTTTTACACCCCTGAAACAGCAAGCAATTTTGATTTTACCCAATATGACTACGTTGTAGATGCCATTGATACTGTCTCAGGAAAAATCGAATTAGTAATGCAAGCTCAAAAAGCAGGAGTACCAATAATTTCCTCAATGGGAGCAGGAAATAAGTTGTCACCCGAAAGATTTGAGGTAGCCGATATCTATAAAACTTCAGTTTGTCCACTAGCAAAAGTAATGAGGCAAGAACTAAAAAGACGAGGAGTAAAAAAACTTAAAGTTGTTTATTCCCAAGAAATGCCGATTAAACACGAGGGACAAAGATTACCCGCAAGTATTGCATTTGTACCGTCTGTTGTTGGATTAATTATTGCAGGTGAAGTTATAAAAGATTTAATTAAATAAAAAAAGGGGCGAAGCCTTCGGCTTCGCCCCTTTTAATTATCTCTTATTTGATATTTGAATAAGTCCAAGCATCAAATGTAGGTGTTTCAGAAATGTTTAATTCTTTCTTCTTTTCACCAGCTGAGCAATCATCGTGAGCAATTGGCTTGTACAATCTGTTGTAGTATTCAACTACCATTCTGTCAGAGTTGAAGTAAGCTTCTGCAGTTCTGATTGCTTGTCTCATCAATCTAGCCCATTCCTGTTTATTGTTATAGTAAGTAGGAATGATTTGATTTTCGATAATATCCATTACACATTCGTGATCTTTCCAGTGTCTTTCTTCCCATGGCATATCATCATCTAATTCAGGGTATTCAACAGTGTAACCGTTGATTCCAGGGAATGTACCTTCTACTGTCCAACCGTCAAATGTTGATAAGTGAAGAGCACCGTTAGCGTTAGCTGACATACCAGAAGTACCTGAAGCTTCGAATGGACGAAGCGGAGTATTCAACCAGATATCAGTACCGCGTTTTAGCATACCAGATAATTGTAATTCATATCCAGGAAGAACAACAACATTCTTCAATGAGTGAGATCTGTTCAACAATTTGTTAAACATTTCTTTACCCATAACATCATCCGGGTGGAATTTACCGGCAAAGATGATTTGGATTTTGTTTTCGTCTAACAATTTGTTGATTCTGTCTTTATCCATCAAGATTAACCAAGCACGTTTGTAGTCAGCAAATCTTCTTGCCCAGGTGATTGTTAATACATCAGGGTTAAATCTCTTACCAGCTACGTTAGCAACGTATTTGAATAATTCTTCTTTCATTTCACGTTTTGTTGCAAGAAGTTCATCGAATGATTTGTCGCCATTCATTCTCTTATCTTGCCAGTAGTGAAGGTTTACAGCGTTGGTGATAGCTCTTATTGGGCATCTGCCTTCAACCCATTCCCACATTTTGTTAGCTACAAGACCGTGAAGCTGAGAAACTGCGTTTGCAATTCTTGACATTCTTAATGCTGCAACTGTTAATGAGAAGTTTTCTCCACCCAACTGAATAGCTGTTTCACGTGATGCACCTGCGAAGAATCCGCCTTCAAGAAGTGTATCAACCCAGTGAACTTCGTTACCTGCTGCAACAGGAGTGTGAGTTGTGAATACAGTCTTTCTCTTAACTTCGTTCAAGTTACCGTTGTATTGTCTTAATAATTCAAATGCTGCTGGAAGAGCGTGACCTTCGTTCATGTGTACAACATCAAAGTTGTAACCAGCTGCTTGAAGAACTCTAATACCTGCGATACCAAGGATTGCTTCTTGAGCGATTCTGATTTTTTCATTTCCGTCATAAAGTTTGTGAGAAATGCTCTTAGCCCAGTCACTGTTACCTTCAACGTCTGTTGTAAGAAGATATACAGGGCAAGTGCCGAATAATTCAGGTTCAACTCTGAAAGCTTTAACTTTAACTTTTTCACCAAAAGTATCAACATCAACTACGATACCTGTGTCAGTTAAATAATCATAATATTTTCTAATATAAGCTACTTCTACGTTGCCTGAGTGGTCAATTCTCTGGTCATAATAACCATAAGACCATAACATAGTTACACCAACCATTGGCATTTGTAAATAACCGGCAGATAACATGTGAGAACCTGCCAAAAATCCTAAACCACCTGAATAAGTTTTAAGTGATTGATCCATTGCTATTTCCATTGAGAAATAAGCTACGTTTGGTAATGTCATAATTTTCAACCTTTTTTAATGTGTACTACTAAAGGACTAATAAAGTCCACTCTAACTTATACCAACAAAATAACATTTAAGCAATAGTTTTGTAAAATTTTCTAATCCTAAAAAACTAGATAAATTTATAAAACTCAGTAATAACAACATTTTTCAAATTGTTAAGTTTTGTTACAAACTAATCCTAAAGTATTAGTTATTTATAATTAGAAATATTTATGATAAAATTTATAAAAAGGAGAAAATTATGCTTAGAGGACCGTTTTTAGATAGAAATTGGATGGGACAAAATGAAGATTATGAATCTTCTAATATAGTTATGTTAGGACTTCCGTTCGACGGAACTGTTTCATACAGACCAGGTTCCAGATTTGCACCTGAACAAATAAGACTTGCAAGCTGGGGATTGGAAGAGTATTCTCCTTATTTCGATAAACATCTTGAAGACTGTAACTTCCATGATGCAGGCGATTTAGAATTTCCGCTAGGAAACACTCAAAAATCACTTGATGTAATTGAACAAAACGTTAGAGATATTTATAAAGACGGCAAAAGAGTATTCGGAATCGGAGGAGAACACCTCGTAACATTACCTGAAATCAAAGCTGTGTCCGAGTTTTACAAAGATTTAGCAATCGTACACTTTGATGCTCATACTGATTTAAGAGAAGAATATATAGGGGAACCGCTTTCTCACTCAGCAGTAATTCGACATTCTGCAGAAATCGTAGGATTTGAAAACCTTAAACAAATTGGAATCCGCTCAGGAATGAAAGAAGAATTTGAATTAATGAAAAAACATGGAACTCTAATTCATGAACATTCAGAACTTGATTGCTTTAAAAACAAAAATATTTTTGTAACAGTTGATTTGGATGTTTTAGACACAGCTATCATGCCGGGGACAGGTACACCGGAAGTCGGCGGACTTAATTTTAACGAATTAGTTGGCTGGTTCAAATATCTTTCTAACTTCAATATTATTGGAGCTGATGTTGTTGAACTTGCACCTGATTATGATACATCCGGCGCTTCTACAGCTGTTGCAACAAAAGTGATTAGAGAATTATTAATGGCTATGTAGAATACAGTTTTAAAACTACGATTTCCGGTGGATTAAACAGTCTAAAATGACTTAAACACGCGATACCTGAGGTTACAAAAAGGTGTTTATCATTTTCTACAACATAGCCTTTTACGTATTTTTGACCGTAAGCAGAAGGAACAAATGGTGCGCCTAATAACGGAAAATAAATTTCTCCGCCATGGTTATGCCCGCTTACGGTTAATGCAACCTTAGAAGGAACCTGCGGAAATATATCAGGATTATGCGATAAAAAAATGGTAGGCTCTTTAACCTCCCCTAGAACTGTTTCCGGATGAACTCTTTCATGCCAGATATCTTCTATTCCGCAAACCCTCACCTTTTTATCATTAAAAATAAAATAAGCAGATTCATTTTCCAACAGCGGAATATTTGCGTTTTTATAAATTGGTGAAATAATACCGGATGGGAAATAATCATGATTACCGCGAATAGCATATGTTCCATAATTTGAATGTAGATTTGCCAGTTGTTTGGAGACTTCTGAACAAGGAATTTTAGAATATACTATAGCCTTAGAATCTAAGTCTCCCAAAAGTAAAATAATGTCAGGATTCTGTTTATTAACCAGATTAACAATCCGTTCAACCCTTTTTAAAGGAACATTTCTTGTTCCTACATGCAAATCCCCGACAAGCACAACTTTCATCCCATTCAACGATTTATCCCAATTCGGAATGTTTAAATTTAGCTCTCTTACAATAAGCCTGTTTGGCTCAATATAGCAAGAATACAAAAATAAAAACAGCACTCCCCATCTCCTGCTCATGTTCACAGGAAGCACAGGGAAGTGCTGTTTCTTCTTTTTGCTTTTCTTTTCAGTGGCAGGCGAGGCTTCGATGGTCAGTTCATAAGGACCTCCTGCCTGTAACGGGTCGAGCGTGACAGACCATTTGCCGTTGGAGGCGGTTACAGACTCTTTCTTTTGTCCGGCAATCTGCACGGTTACTTTCTCACCGGCA
>CAMTNN010000011.1 GCA_947073895.1 uncultured cyanobacterium | reverse complement strand
TTATCACAATAGAACAAGGCACAAATAATATCGTAAACGCATTAGGCGGAAACGATACAATTAACATGAATTCATCCAACAACTCAATAAACGGCGGAGACGGGAATGATACCATCACTCTTAATTCATCCTCCGACAAACTCATCACAGGCGGTAACGGCGACGATACAATCGTTGTAAACTCATCAGATAACACAAATATCAACACAGGCACAGGTAACGACAAAATAACCCTTAACGGCGCTAATAACACAGTAGAACTTCAAGGCAACAATACAGTAAATGTCCGCAGTGACGGAAATACAATTAATGCAGATGATGGTGATAACAACTTCTCAATCGCAGGCTCTTCAAATACAATAAGTGCAGGCAACGGCGCAAATAAAATCGGTATCGATGGCTCAAATAACGAAATAACAGTCGGTAACGCAGTCGGCGATGTTAATATCTACGGAGAAGACAATTCATACACATCCCAAAACGGCGACGAAAATATCCTTATTAACGGTTCAAACAATACCGTAAGCTCCGGAGCCGGTAATGACACAATAGAAGTTCGCGGTGACAACAATACTGTATCAACAACCGATGGTGACAACGAAGTAAATATCCGCGGAAACGGCAACGCATATCAAGGCGGCTCCGGCGTGGATGATATAAAAGTAAGCGGAGATAGAAATATCTTAAACGGTGGTGACTCGAACGATACGTATATGATATCTAAAGGGAACAACAACGTAATAGACGGCGAAGCAGGTAGTCGTAATACGATGATAAACAACGGCAAAAATACTCAGTTTACTAACGTAGTAGATATAACCCCTCGTCCTTTTGAGCTTCAATTAAAAGTAGATTTGGGTACAAGTGAAACTTCGTTTATTAACCTATCAATAAGCTTTAACCTTTTTGATTTCTATCTTGACCTAAACCCTGGAAATCTTGAAGAAAATCTGGCAAAGCTTGATGATTTGAATTCACAGGTAGAAGAACAATTGTTAAACATCGGGTCACATATAGATAGATTGACAACAGTTCTAGAAAGTCAATCAATCCAGATGGAGAATCTGATATCAACACGTTCAACCCTAAGAGATGCAGATATAGCGGAAGAGAGTTCGAACTTTATAAAGTATCAGATTCTACAGCAGGCAAGTGCAACATTGATGGCCTCAACTCGTGAAATCAATAGAGAATTCATTCTCGGAATCCTGGCCCAACCAGCTCGAACTAGCTAGTAGTCTCACCAAAAGGAGCACGGACGCGTTGAAATATATGCTGGTAGTTTTATGAAATGTGCTCCGACCCTTGTCTACGTGCGTAGCACAAAAAGTTGACATGACGTGGGTTTTAGGGTTTAATTGAGTATGGTGGGGATTGATGTATATTAAGCAACTGGAAGTTGATAACTTTAAGTCGTTCGCGAATAAAGTTGAAATACCTATGTTAAAGGGATTTACTACCATTTCAGGCCCTAATGGTTCAGGAAAGAGTAATATTATCGACAGTATTTTGTTTGCTTTGGGGCTTTCTACCTCCAGAACATTGCGTGCAGAAAAGTTGTTTCATTTGATTTCTACTTATAATAAAAGAAACGAGGCTTTTGTTAAGGTTACATTTGGTGAAACCGAAGACGGTGATTTTTCTGTCGCAAGAAGAATCCGCAAATCCTCTCAGGGCTTTAATAGTATTTATTATTTGGATGATAAAATTGCAACCCTTTCAGACATCCATGCCAGATTAGAAAAATATAATATTACTCCAAACAGCTATAACGTAATGATGCAGGGTGATGTTATGTCAATTACCAACTGTACTCCGGGCGAGCGCCGTAAAATTATTGACGAAATAGCGGGCGTGGCTGATTTTGACCGCCGTATAGAACAGGCAATGAACGAGTTAGAAACGGTTGAAAAACGTGTTGTTAATTCGACTCTGATTTTGAACGAGGTTAATGTTAACCTTGAAAAACTTAACGAAGAGCGCGAAGTTGCTTTGAAATATCAAAAATTAAAAGACGAAAAATCAGGTTTGGAAAGTCAAATTAACACTGTTAAATTCTTTGATTTGCGCAGAAATCTTGAGAAAGCGCATGAAAATATTTTAGAGTTTACAAAAAAGAAAAAAGAAGAAGAACTTAAGTCAAAAGATATTGATGAAAGGCTTAAGCTGATTCGTGAAAAATACGATGAGATTTCAGCAACGATTAAGGAAAAAGGCGAGACTCATCAATTAGAGCTTAAGCAGAAGGCTGAAGAGATTAAGGGTTCTATTGCAAGAAAAAATTCTTCTATCGTGTTTGCAGATAAGCAGATTCAGGATAATTTAAAAACTATTGAGAATACTAAAAATGGTATTGAAACTCAACAGGGTAAAATTAAGGAATCAGAGCTTAAAATTTCAATGACTCAGGAAAATATCAAGGGAATTGAAGCAAATATCGAAGAGCAGAAGAAGATTTTGCATAAGATTCTTGAAGATATGTCCGGCTTGAATGAAACTGCAGAAAAACATATTGAGCGCCGTAATAATTTGAGAAAAGAGCTTGAAGGAGAACAAGATAAAGAAACTAAGCTTATTCAAAAACAAGCTCCAATGGAAGCAGAGCTTTCAACAAAGAAAAAACAATTGGAAGAAGCTCGTGCAAAATTGGCTGAGTTAGAAGCTTTCAAAGCAAATTTCTCTGAAACAAAATCCTCTAAAGAATTGATGATAGAACAATTAGGTGCAGAACTTGACGATTTCAAAAACATCCTTAAGAATACTTTAGATGAATATGATAAAACTAAAAATGAAATCACAGATATGGACTACGACCTTCAAGCAGCGCGTAAAAAGATTTACCAGCTTGAAGCAGTTAAGCAGGCGAACGAAGCTGCTAACCTCGGACGTGCGGTTGATACCGTTGTAGACGCTAATATCAGAGGGGTTCACGCTCCGTTAATGAAATTGGGTCAAGTTGATGAGGAGTTTTCAACAGCAATGGAAATCGCTGTTGGTGGTAGAATGGCTCATATTGTCGTTGATGACGAGCATGTAGCTTCAACTTGTATTGAGTTGTTGAAGGCCTCAAATGCAGGTCGTGCAACTTTTGTTCCTTTGAATAAAATTGTTAAATGTCCTAAGAGTTTGAATCTTCCGAAAGAAAAAGGTGTAATTGACTTTGCGATTAACCTTATTGATTTTGATGATGAGTATTTAAACGCGTTTTATTATGCTGTAGGCGATACTCTTGTGGTTGAAGATAGAAGTGTTGCCAATAAACTAATCGGAAAATACAGAATGGTAACGCTTTCCGGCGACCTTTTCGAAAAATCAGGTTCAATTACAGGCGGTGCTGTTAGAAAAACAGGGCTTAAGTTTGCTCAAAACTCTGATTCTGAGATTGATACGTTTAGAGCCCGCTTAAAAGAAATGGAATCAAAATATGCAGCTCTTGTATCTAAGCGTTCTAATTTAGAAACTAAGATGGAAGATATTAGAGGACGTTATTCATCTTCAACAACAGAGTTTAACAAAGCCAAATTAGAGTTAACTAATTTAGAAACAAGTTTTTCTAATACTCAAAAAAATATTGATGAAAAACTAGAATTTATCAAGGTTACAGAACCTGAAATTTCAAAAATTGAAAAAGAACTCGATAAAATTGAAGAACAGCATATTGAGATTTCTGAAAAAATGACAAATCTTCAGACTGAAATCAGTGAAGTTGAAAAACTTATGAATGACGCTGATTTGAAGGATTTAAAAGAAAAAACTTCCGGAGTTGAAGCTGAAATTAAGCGTTATGAAAAAAATATGGCTGATGCTAACAATGAAATCGAAGGTTTACACCAGAGAATTGATTTTATTAATACTACAATTAAAACTCATAACGATACGATTGAAAGAACTTTGGCGAACAATAAAGAGTTAGAACTCGATAAGGCTAAATTTGTTGAAGAAATTAAAGGCTTAGAGGCAGAGTTTGAGGTTCTTGATGTTCAGATTAAAGAAATTACCGAAAAGTTAGGCGAACTTCTTAATCAGCGTGATGCGATTAACAAGGATTTGGTTGACTTAGAAACACAAAAGAATTTAAAGATTTCCGATATCGAAAAAATCGGGGAACAGATTGAGTCATTCAAGGCTCGCAGACGTGAACTAGAGCCGATGTTAGAAGAAACAAAGAATATTCTAACAGAAGCGGGGGTAAATATTAATGACCTTACTCCGGTTGAAATGTCTATTGATGAGATTACGGCTCGTATTCAAAGATTACAGCGCAGAATGGATGAGTTGGGTGCTGTTAATATGAGAGCGCTTGAAGATTATGAAAAAGTTCTTGAACGCCAACAAGCTCTTCAATCTCAAATAGAAACTCTTACAACTGAGCGCGCGCAGATTATGGAACGAATGAAGGGCTATGAGGATTTGAAAAAAGAAACCTTCCTTAAAACTTATAACGTTATTAATGAAAACTTTAAGGATATTTTCCACAGACTTTCAGACGGTGAAGGTACGCTTATCTTGGAAAATGAAGAAAATCCTTTCGCAGGCGGACTTGATATCGAAGCACAGCCAAGAGATAAGAAAAAACAGCGCTTAGCCGGCATGTCAGGTGGTGAAAAAGCACTAACTGCTTTGTCTTTTGTCTTTGCGATACAAAAATACATGCCAGCACCTTTCTATGCGTTTGACGAAGTTGACGCAAGCTTAGACGGTATTAACGTTGAAAAGTTGGCTCATATTGTTCAATCACAGGCTGAAACTACTCAATTTATCGTTGTAAGCCACAGAAAACCTATGATTGAGTCTGCTAATCGTACAATCGGGGTTACTCAGAAAGAAAAAGGTATTTCTAAGGTTACAGGAGTTAAGCTTAGAGACTAGGGATTCTTACGGTAGATGGTGCTTAATAAAACCAATATTAGCAAATTTGTATATATAGCAACAATGTTTTTTGTTGTTGCGCTGGGTATTTATTTAAGGATTTCCGCTTATCTTACAGGCAGAGATTTTTGGCATGATGAGTGCTCTCTTGCGGTAAATTTTTTGTATTTTAATAATATTGGTTTGTTTGGCCCGTTGCTGCATCAACAGTCAGCTCCGCCATTGTTTTTACTTTTTAGTAAATTTTTTTGCGTGTTGTTTCCTTATAAAATAGAATTTGCAGCGAGGTTTGTGCCCTTGTTATGTTCTGTTCTGGCAATTCCATTGTTTTATAAGTTATCAACATATTGTTTTTCAAAAAAATGGGTTATTGTAATAGCAAATTTACTATTTGCTATCAATTACCAATTAATTTATTACTCACAGGAGTTTAAACAGTATTCCTCTGATGTATTTTTTTCAATACTGCTTGTATTAATTTTTGTAAAAACGGATATATTTTCTCTAGACAGACTAAAACAAGTATTTTTGAGTGTTTTTATTGCAATTTGTCCGTTATTTTCGCTACCGTCAGCAATAGTTATTTTAGCTTCTGAATTTCTGATTTTTTGTAAAAACAAACAAATTAAACCATTATTGTTATGTAATTTACCTTTTATAATAATAAATGTTTTATATTATTTTATGAACCTTAAACCGTCTAAGGATTTGATTTTATCGGTTTTAACTGCGGAATATTGGCGAAGCGGACTTTTGAATTTTAATCCGCTAAATATACTGTGCAATTTAAATCTAAATTTTAAATTCTTTTTTACTAATAGTAATTTAGTTGTTACTGCATTTATTTTATTTGCAATAGGTATTTATTTTGCTATTAAATCAGAAAAACGAGCTTTGAAATTATGCTTATGCGTTATTACTTTTGCATACATGCTTGCTTTATTGAATGTGTATCCGCTGGCAGAACGATTAGCGTTATATTTGATTCCTTTCTTTTTGTTAATACTTCTTTTTCCGCTGGAGCAATTCAGGATAAAAGAGAAAAAAGGCATTTGTGTAATGATTTTTGTAGTATTATTCCTTGCACAGTTTAATTTTTCTTATATAAGAAAAATTGTTGACAGCAATACATATCGACGAGAAGCTCCAAATGAATTGTTACAATTTGCAATAAAAGATTTTGATTCTAATTATATATTTATATACAATGATGCTTCAGATTCAGAATATGAGCTGTATTCAGCTCTTTATGGATTTGAGCCGAAAAGGGTAGCAAAGATTTCTCTTGCACAACCGGGCACAGATTGGTATACTGATGTTTTGGATAGTTTTCCAAAAGGCAATACTTTAGTATTTTATTATCCTTATGACTATAGAAACAGACAAGTTGTGCCAATTTTAAAGTCATGGGTGAGAGATAATACTAAGGTTATTGAGGAGAAAGACATTTTAGGCTCTTATTATGCAAGAGTTAAAAACTAATTCCTAAAAATAGAGGAGTAAAATCGCAAAGTTTTTGGTATAATTATAATAGGGATAGTAAATTTAAGAGTATTATGGCATTAAATAATATCGATAGTATGCAAAAAGGGATAGAGAATAGTCAAACTGCTGTGCAGACAGCGGAAGTTGACGGTATTGAAATTCTTGTAAACATGGCAAAATCCGGCAAGATTGACCCGTGGAATGTCGATATTGTTGAAGTTACGGATAAGTATTTGACACATCTTTTCCAGTCAAAGGCTCAGAACCTTAGATTAACCGGAAGAACTCTTCTTTTTGCTGCTATACTTTTAAAACTTAAGTCGAATGTGCTTGAAGGTTTGGATGTTCTTGATTTTGAACCGCCAAGAGAAGATGAATTTGGCTATGACGATGAGATGCCATTGGATTACGAGGAAGAATATATTCCAACGAATAACATAATCTCAATTGATGAAGTATTACAGCGTAGAACCAGTGTACGTTTGAATCATAATCGCGTAGTAACATTGAGAGATTTGATTCGTCAATTGGAATTCTATGAAATGCTTGATAAAAAAGCATCTTTAAAAAATGCACATGAAAGAGCAAAGCGCCGAGTGCAAAACTATGCGAAGCTTTCTCCTGATGATATTATTAACCTTGCGCATGACGAGTATATCGAAAACGGGGTTCAAAGATTACGTGCAAACCTTGAAGAGATTTTGAATCGTCAGGACAGAATTGAACTAACAGAGTTAACTTTATTGGGTATGGATAGAGTTAATGCGTATATTTCATTGCTGTTTCTAACTGTTGATAGTGATTATGATTTAATGCAGGATGAGTTTTACGGTGACTTGTATGTTGTAAAATACGAAAAACCGCAAGAAATAATTGAAGAAGACAATATTCTTGATGCAGTTGAAAATGCCAAAAATGTACTGGGAGGGGTAAATAATGGAACAGTTGAAGTCTAGAATTGAAGCCGTTCTGTTTGTTACTGCAAAGGTGCTTCAAATTAAAGATATAGCAGACATTCTTGAAGAAGAACCGGATGTTGTTGAAGAAGCTCTTTTGGAGCTTATTATGGATTATGCTTCACGTGATGGCGCTTTAGAAATTGATGATGAAAACGGCTATATTTTACAGGTTAAACAAGAACATCTTGATATTGTTGAAAAACTTTGCCCTGTTGAATTAAAACCGCCTGTATTGAAAACGCTTACCGTGATTGCGTTAAAAGAGCCAATTCGTCAATCTCTTTTAAAAGATTTACGCGGGTCAAATGCTTATGAACATGTGGCAGAATTACTTGAAAAAGGGCTTATATCTCGCCATAAAGATAAAAACGGACGTTCGTTTAACATCAAAACAACTACTAAATTCGCTGAATATTTTAAACTAAAAGGTGATGTCAGAACTTTGGTAAAGACCTTAAATATTGATAAAGGTATTAAAGACGACGAAGAGAAGCAGTAATGAATTTAAAAAAACGAGAAATTACGGGTTATTTAGCGCTTGTTATAATTGTATCGGCACTTTTATACTCTTATAATAATCCTGCTAAAATAAATACCTGGCTTGGTGAATTTTTATATAAACGTAATAATATTCCTGTAGCTCAATTATACTTAGAAAAGGCTTTCGCAAACGGAGTAAAAGACTCTTCTGTTCGTGATTTGTATGTTAATACAATAATTAATTCTCCGTTTGATACGGATGCTCAACAAAAACTTAAAAACTTTTTAAGTTATCCTATCGATGATGATGCAAAACGCAAAGCAATGACGTTTTTAGCTGATTTTAGACGGGAAGTTTACAAAAATTATCCTGAAAACTATATAACTCAAACTGTCTATAATCAGCAGGTTATGCGTTGGAATGAAATTCCTGTTACATATACCTTTAAGAATACAGCAGGTGTTCCTGAATATTTTAAACAGGAAATAGAAAATGCTTTTACTCGTTGGGAAGTTGCGACTGAACATCAGCTATTATTTACTCAAAATGATACAAATCCTAATATTATTATAGATTTTAACTCTGATAACAAAGTTGACCCTAATTCCAGAAAGTATATTGTAGCTTATACAATACCTTCTCTTAATGCGAATGTTCTGCAGAATATGACTATAAAATTCTATCTAAAAGATTATAACGGTGAATACTATTCTAAAAATCAGGTTTATAATACAGCTCTTCATGAAATTGTGCATGCTCTTGGTTTTATGGGACATAGCGGAGATAATGAAGATGTTATGCATTCAACAAAAGATTCTAAAGCAGTTGTTAATGATAAGCGTATAGAGTTAACTCAAGGTGATATAAATACGGTTAAGCTGCTGTATAAAATTAAGCCGGATATTACAAATAATAACAATTCGAGCGGAATTTATACCCCGTTTTTAATTTTAGGCGGGGAACAAAGAATCCAGAAGGCTAAGATGAATGAAGCGGTTTCTTATGTGAATAGAGCTCCTAATATTGCAAATGGTTATATTGATTTAGCAGATGGTTATGTTGCAAAAAAAGATTATGATTCTGCTATAAAATCGCTTAAAAAAGCTTTAAAACTTGCAGATAGTACAGAAATGCGTTCTATGATTTTTTATAATTTGGCCGTGGTTTATTATTACAGTGAAAATTATCCAATGTCTGAAAAATATATTCTTGCTCTTTTGAAATATAAGGATACGGAAGATTCAAGATACTTACTGGCTCAAGTTTATTCTAAAAACGGTCAAACAGCAAAGTCTGTAGAAGAATATAAAAACTTGTTGAGAATTAATCCTAATAATATAGAATACGTAATCGGTTTAACAAATTTATATGTAACAGAGCGCAAGTATATGGACGCAAGAAAGGTTTTGAGAGATTATATTAAACTCAATCCTTCTGAGCGTAATAATCCGCGTTTAAAATCATACGGAATAATAAGAATGTTTATATAATAAAAAAGCTCCGTTAAATCTAACGGAGCTTTTTTATTTTTAATTATTGAACTAAGCTTCAGCTGTTTCTTCAGCAGGAGCTTCTGCAGCTTCAGCGGCTGCCTTAGCTTCTTCTGCTTTTCTTGCTTCTTCTGCCTCTTTTTTAGCTTGAGCTTTTTTAGAAAGTTTAACTGTTTCAGATTTTTTGTAGTTTAAAGTACCATCTTCGTTACAATTAGCGATAAGGTATTTAACAGTATCAGTAGGTTGAGCACCTTTAGAAATCCAAGCTTTAGCAGATTCAAGGTTTAATTTCATTTCTTTTGATTTAGGATTGTAGTAACCTAATTCTTCAACCGGTTTACCTTCACGTTTTGTAGTGGAATTAATAACAATAACTCTGTATGTAGGAGCTTTTTTTGCACCTAATCTTTTTAATCTGATTTTTAACATTTCAATTTTTCCTTTTCTCTAGTAACTTACGGGATAATTAAACTTGAATTTATCCCCCGAGCCGCTTATATTTGAATAAGTCTAAGAGGATGTGACCTATTCAATACTAAATAACCACAAATATGGCTTATAATCAAGTGTTTTGTTACAAAGTTTAATTAAATATTAAAACTCTTTCTGGAGCCTTCTTCGTGATAAACCCCGCCGCCGCAAATTGTTTCGATAACTTTGAGTACGAATTCTCTTGAAGCGTCTGAGGAGTTTAAGAAAAACTCTCTGTTGGATAAATGTCTTATTTTAAATATTGAGTTTTGAG
This sequence comes from uncultured cyanobacterium, assembly GCA_947073895.1. Classification (GTDB taxonomy): domain Bacteria; phylum Cyanobacteriota; class Vampirovibrionia; order Gastranaerophilales; family Gastranaerophilaceae; genus CAG-196. Next base: position 8,649 of record CAMTNN010000011.1, on the reverse strand, counting down.
CTTTGTCAGCAGGTACAAACAGAGATGCAACTTCTTTGTCGAGAAGTCTTTCCATCATTTCGTTTCTGGTTTTTGCACCTTCCATTAGCTCGTTATAGTTTCCGTTGATTGCCATAATACGTCCGGAAAACATTGGCGAGTTACCTTCTCTGAACAACGCTTGAGGCTCGTAGTTGCATCTTGTTGTAAAGCTGATTGTGTGCCACAAAATGTTTGCAACAACTACACTTTTGTCTTTATCATATTCGACAAAAATGTTTTCAGCAGTAATTCCTCTTGATGCAAAAGACTGTTTCATAGAATCAGCGGTCGCTTTGAGGTTTTCAATCATCTCTGCAAAAATCTCTGTAGTATTTAGAGTTGCGTGCTGGTACTCCAAAAACTGCTTATACATGTGTGTTGATACTAAGCCGATTCTTTCTTGTATAAGTGTGGATTTTCTAAAAGATGTTTCTGAATTATTAAAATTTTCGTAGCCTTTAGACAAGATAAAGCCTCCTACCATGATTGTACACTTAAAGAAGGTTAAATGTAAACATGATATTGTTACATTTTGTAACTCATTTATCTAACAAGTATGATAAACCATGGATTTTCTTTGGTATTATCACCGAAATGTGAGAATTGAATCATACCTTTTTTAGTAATATCCAGCATTCCTTTTATAGGATATCTATTGAATTTTGCATTGTTAGATGTGAATCCGTAATGGTAAAAATATCTGTCTGTATCATTCCAAAGTAAAATTTTAAAGTGTTTTTTGTCCTTTTTAAGTTTAAGAGAATTTGTGCTTGAACTGAAATCTGAGATTTTTACGATTTTGAAATCTTTAAACATTGATTCTATTTCTTCAAAAGTGAGTTCATTTCTCTGCAATATTCCGTCAACCATCCAAAACTGATAGAATTTTAAATCATGATTTGAGTATCCGATAAGATTTCCTTCATAGATAAATTCGTATGTGCAGCCTGTTGAGAATAAAAACTCTCCTTCCGGTGAATAAAATTCCGAATAACTGCCGGTGCCTGAGGATATTTGTTTAGTGAAATATTCTTTGGATTTTTTATTGGTAAGAACCCAATGACCTTCTTCTGTATAAGTGATTTTTTCTCCTTCATTAATGTTTTTATATGGAGCTTTTTCTAAATCAGTCGCTATAGCAGAAAGGCTTATTCCTAAAAATAAAACCAATGTAAATAAAATTCTTTTCATACTTTAAAAATCCTCTTTCTAATGATTATATCATGAGTTTCAACTTTTGGGAGGATGAGAGGAAAAATAAAATAATGTAAAATGCGAATATGAGTATATTGGAAAATATTGTAAGTCAAATAACTTCAACTGCAACCGGCGGTCTAACTAAACCGCAATCTTTTGATTTGAATGACGATACTTTCGCAAAATTACTAATGAAAGCTTCTGAGATTCAGCCGACAGAAGAACAGAATAACATGTTTTCCAATCTTGGAGTTCCTGCGGGATTTGAAATAGAACCTCTTGATGCGGTTCAATCTCCTCAGCAAATAGAAATCAATCCTCAGGATATAGAAATTAAAGATTTAAAAATAAGCGAAAATTATTTTTCTAATTTGCTTAACGATAATTCCAACGCAATGACTATGGCAAAAAAACAAGCTGCAAATGCATATAACCTGTTTGGAAAAGGGTTTGTTGATACACTTGGAGAATTTGTTGGTGATGCAGCCCAAATTTTGAAGTAAGAATTTTACATGCGCTAATTTCATGTTTATATTATAATGACCTTATATGAATAGCTTAATTGTCTAAATTTTTTGATTATAAGGAGGTCAAATGGGCAAAATAGAAATTACACATGAAGTAGAAAACCAATGCTGCGTATGCCGTGGTGTAAAAGGCGTACCTGCTCCAATCCCTCAAGAAGGTGAATGGACAAAATGTAAAGAAATTAAAGACATTTCAGGTCTTACTCACGGTTGCGGATGCTGTGCTCCTCAACAAGGTACTTGTAAATTAACTCTTAACGTTAAAGAAGGTGTTATTCAAGAAGCTCTTGTTGAAACAATCGGTTGTTCAGGTATGACTCACTCAGCTGCTATGGCAGGTGAAATCCTTCCTGGTAAAACAATCCTTGAAGCACTTAATACTGACCTTGTTTGCGACGCTATTAACGTTGCAATGAGAGAATTATTCTTACAAATCGTTTACGGTAGAACTCAATCTGCGTTCTCTGAAAACGGACTTCCTGTTGGTGCTGGTCTTGAAGATTTAGGTAAAGGACTTTGCTCAATGGTTGGTACAATTCACTCAACTAAACAAAAAGGTGTTAGATACCTTTCACTTACTGAAGGTTATATCTTGAAAATGGGTCTTGATAAAAATAACGAAGTTATCGGTTACCAATTTGTTAACCTTGGCAAAGTTATGGATGCTATCAAGAAAGGTGTTGACCCTAAAGAAGCTTACGAAAAGAATATCGGTACTTACGGCAGATTTGCTGATGCAGTTAAGTATATTGATACAAGACATGAATAATTAAAAAGTAAAGGAAATAAAAATATGACAGTAAAATTTGAAGGACAAGATAGACGCGAAGCTACTCTTAAAAAAGTTTTACCTGAATACGGTTTCAAAAACTTGGAAGAAGCTCGCGAACTATGCTTATCAAAAGGCATTGACGTAGATGCGATTGTTAAAGGTATTCAACCAATCGCTTTCGATAACGCTTCTTGGGCTTATACACTAGGCTGCGCTATCGCTCTTAAAAAAGGTATTACAACAGCTGCTGAAGCAGCTGAAGCAATCGGCTTAGGCTTACAAGCTTTTGCTATCCCTGGTTCAGTTGGTGATAGAAGACAAGTTGGTATCGGTCACGGTAACTTAGCTGCAATGTTATTAAGAGAAGAAACAAAATGTTTCTGTTTCTTAGCTGGTCACGAATCTTTCGCAGCTGCAGAAGGTGCTATCGGTATTGCTAGAAACGCTAACAAAGTAAGAAAAGAACCTCTAAGAGTTATCTTAAACGGTTTAGGTAAAGACGCTGCTTATATTATCGCAAGAATCAATGGTTTCACAGCTGTTGAAACTGCTTACGATTTCAAAACAGGCGAATTAAAAATCGTTAAAGAAACTCCATTCTCAGATGGTGAAAGAGCAAAAGTAAGATGCTACGGTGCTGATGATGTATCAGAAGGTGTTGCAATTATGATTAAAGAAGGTGTTGACGTATCTATCACAGGTAACTCAACTAACCCAACCCGTTTCCAACACCCTGTAGCAGGTACTTACAAAAAATGGTGTTATGAAAACGACAGAAAATACTTCTCAGTAGCATCAGGTGGTGGTACAGGTAGAACTCTTCACCCTGATAACGTAGCAGCAGGTCCTGCTTCTTACGGTATGACTGATACTATGGGTAGAATGCACGGTGATGCTCAATTCGCAGGTTCATCTTCTGTTCCTGCTCACGTAGAAATGATGGGCGTTATCGGTATGGGTAACAACCCTATGGTTGGTGCTACAGTTGCAGTTGCAGTTGCTGTAGAAAAAGCTATGGCATAGGTTTATAACTAAATAAAAATTAAAGTGGGCAATAGCCGTAAGGCATGCCCGCTTTTTTTGTTAATATTTGTAAAATTTATTGTGAGAAATAGCAAAGAATTTTTTTATGTGGTTTAGTCAATTTGTAGGATATTTATATATAAGGGTATAAAATGAAAATTTTACCTGTTACAAGTAGTAACTTTCGTAATTCATTGCAGACTGATTCAAACGAGGATGCTGTAGTTGTTAGTGCGGATAAAGAATCTAATAAAAAAAATGAAAACAAGAAAAAAAGAACATAACTGCTCAGGTAGCCTTAGGAGCAGTTATTGCAAGTTCTTTATGGATGTTAATTCGAACCGATAAAACAAGAATTCAAAAAATTATTGATGATGAAAAACGCGGTATTAAAGGAAGATTAGAGGCTGGCTCATTAGGTATTGAAATAAAAAACTTCAAAAATAATAAAAATATTAAATCTATTGATGAGTTATCAGGTTTAGAGAATGTAAAAGAATTTATTAATAATTATCAAACATTGTTAAATAACCCAGAAGCAATGAAAGAGCATAAAATTCAAGAGTTCTCATCAATGTTGTTCTGGGGTGTTCCAGGAACAGGTAAAACATCTGCTGCAATGGGTATTGCCAAAAAACTTGATGCAGATTATGTTCAAATAGATAAAGAATTTTTTGATTCAATGTTTGTATCAGAAGCTCCCAGAAGACTTGCAGAGATGTTTGACCAGATAGAACAACATGCAAAGTCATATCCGCAAAAAAGAGTTGTCGTTTTTATGGACGAAATAGACGGTTCTATTTCTATAAACAGAGCCTCTGGAGCTAATCATACAGAAGACATTACAAATACTCTTAAAAAAGGTATAACCTACCTTCAAGAAGAATGTAACAATATAATCTTTATCGGTGCTACAAACAAGGATCCAAATGGTATAAAAAGCGATAATGTCTCAGTTCGTCTTAATCCTGCGATATTAAGCCGGTTTAAATACCAGATGGAAATTGGTTTACCGAATAAAGATGCGATTCAGGATGCTTGGACTAAGCTTGTTAAAACAGGTAGTGGTAAAGATAAATTTACAGCAGAACAGAATGAAGTTATAGCTCAACATTTTCATAAGTTGGGAATGTCATTTAGAGATATAACAAATGTTGCAGATAAACTTAATCGCGAGGATGCAGTTGAATTCTGTAAAACAAAAAGTTACAATTCAAAATCCAATCTTATTAAAGTTCTTAAAAGTGATGAAAAAATCGGATATGATCCGGTTGAGAAGAAGAATTTATCAAAGGAAGAATTAGAAAAGATTATTGATGAACTAAATACTGAACTTCAAACAAAATAAAAAACCGGAACTTGGGTTCCGGTTTTTTATTTATAGTCCTGTTTTTTTCAACGATTCATGAACAAAGTCTACAACTTCTTTATCAAAGGCACCAGGGGTTTGATTGTTATCAACCAGTTTTGTAAAAGCACCTGCGTTAACAAGAGTTTTTCCCCATTCGGAGCTATTAGACTCTACTCCGGCCAATCTAATAGGAACATTATATCTTATAGCTATTTCTTCCAAAGTTGGCATAGTTTTTGGTAAAAAATATTCCTTAACGTAAGGGGTTACCGATTTTTGAACATCTACCGCAATTTCGCTAGATTTTCGATTCATACCTCCTTCGCAAAAACGCTTTAGTTGCGGTGCTTTTGCTTGAAAACTTGTACTGCTAACATTCATAATATTCATATCTAATCTCCTTAAAGTTCTTTTACAAGTTTTGTAAACCTTCTGAATAATGAAAATTGCTTTTTTTCTTTACAAAACTTCATTAAAAGCCAAGAAGGTATTTTTAATTACTTCGTAGCCTTTTAAAAGTGTATTATAATCAACTTTTTCCTCAGCTGAATGCATATTGTAAACATCTGCCAAACCTAAAAGTGACGGCATAAACGTGTGGCCGTTTGCATTTTTGTTGTGGCAATAGATATGGGTTTCAGCGCCTGCGTGGAATGATTCAATTTTGTTTTGAATTCCTGCTTTTTTGCAAGCTTCTGTATGAGCGATTTCTATTCTATCATCATCTGCTTTTTCAAAAGGAAGCAGATGTACTTCAAACTCGATTTCTGCAACAGCCAGTCCTTCGTATTTTTTATTAAATCTTTCAACAATAGAAGCCATTAGTGATTTTAATTCTTCTTCTTTTGCTACAGATGCGCTTCTGATTGAGTAAGATGCCATACCAAGAGTGTTGATAATATTTGTAGAAGTCTTTTTAAAGATTTCAGTAATATAATCGTTTGTTTTGATTCCGTTTTCAACAAGATTTGCGATAGAGTTTTGTACTCCGCCGGCAACGATTGCGCCTAAATTACAAGATGTAATCACACCTGTTTCGTCTTTGTAATAAGCTCCTTGAGGGAATTCTGCAAGTAGTTCAGCAATTAATTTTGCTGCATTTAATCTTGTTTCGTCTCCGATATCGATTCCTGAGTGTCCGCCTTTTAGACCTTTTACAGTGATTTTTGCGTTTGTGTAACTTGCCCCTGAAATCTGTAATTGTCCTAATTTATCAGCGTCACAAACAAGTATATATTTTGATTGAATTTTATTATATTCAACATGTTCAACTCCGCTCATGCCTGTTTCTTCATCACGAGTGAAGGTAATTTCCAATCCACCGTGAGCGCAAGTGTTTTCAGTGAGTTCTTTTGCTAACATTAGAGCGCATGCAACACCTACTTTGTCATCAGCACCAAGAGTTCTTCCATTAGCTTTAATAAACTGCCCGTCAAATAAAAGTTCAATAGGACTGTCATCTCCTACTACATCCATGTGAGATGATAACATCAAAGGTTCTTTTGTATCATCTGTTGCTGGGACTTTTATATAAACATTTCCGTAATCATCTGTTCTTGCTGAAATTTTGTTTTCTTCACAGAATTTTAGAATCCATTCAATTACTTTTTCTTCTTTTAGTGATGGAGAAGGGATTGTAACCAGATTACAAAAAATATCTAAAACTTCGTTTTCTTTTCTTAATTCGTTTAAACTCATATATTATCCTCCTCTGAAAAATCTTTGATTAGTTCCGCCTTCACCTACGCGAACCCTTACTGAGCGCAAACATCTGGGACACCTTCCTGTGTAAGCACTTCCATCTTTGGTTTTATAAATCCTGCCGTAAACTCCGCAGCAGTCAAACCATATTCCTAAAAATTGTCTTTTTTGTGTATTATTTTCTTCTGCCACGTTTTTTCTTAGCCTTTGTTTCTTGAATTTCCGGTTGTTTTGGAGCAGGTGTATAAGATTCTGTTATAACAATTTCTTTTTTAACAGGTCTAAACACGCTTTCCGTTAGAGCATTAATGTAGTTGTCTCCAAAATGAGCGTAATCAAATATTATTAATCCATTTAGGGCATATCTTCTTGCTGCATGAATTTGTTTAATTAAATCGGAATTAGAACCATTCATAAATGTTACAAATAATCCGGCATACAGCTTTGTGCTTGCAGATTTGTTTCTTAAAACATCTTCCATTAAGTTAATAGCTGTTTTGTCGTCACAGGTTAGGAAAAGCGGTGTGAAACCGTCTACAAAATTATTTATTGACCAGCCTTTCCAATCTTGCATTTTGGTTTCAATTGCTACATTTCTGTTAGGGAAAATTACAGTAGTCAATAAAACATTATTTGAACGGCAAAGAGCACTTGTTCTTTTAACAAAATTTGTAACTTTAGAACATCTGTAAAATCTCCAATAATTCCATAAAGGATCAGCCTGTTTTATTTCAATAGGGTCTACTCCGTACATTTGCTGGAATTCATTTCTTGCAAATTTTGTATATCCCCAGTTTGACATATCATAATTCGAATAATGTGCTGCCAAGGATTGCGGATATCTTATGTAGTCAAGATTTATTCCGTCAGGCTTATAGCGGGTAATTATTTCAGATACTAATTCATATAAGAATTGTTGTACTTCCGGATTTGCAGGGTCAATAAAGTAGCCGTTATGTTCTGAAACGGAGTATGCTATAGTTGCCGAATCTGCATTTTTCTTCTGATAATTTGCCCAGTCCGGACGTTTTGCAAGAATATATTCAGGATTTGTTTCAGGCGGTTTGTTTCCTACATAGAAGGTTTGAAACCAGATATGAACTTTGATTCCGCGTTTGTGTGCCTCTGTAATCCAAATTTTTAAAGGGTCAAATCCGACAAAGTCTTCGTACTGTTTGATAAACCCGTATTTTTCCATTGTATTAGATGAAAATATTGTCTTACCATGGTAATAGGTTTCTATAAAAACATTGTCGATTCCGGCCTCTGCCAATTTATCCAGAACATTTATAATGCTTTCTTTGTTATAATAAGTAGGTCTTATCCAAACACCTTTAAGTTCATCAGCATTATAAGGAATAACAGTAGACATTGCGTAATTAGCGTATTCAATTGCTCGAGATGAATATTTTTGAGAGTCTTCTCTGTTTCTTTGAGCTTTTGATACGAAATCCTTTGCTTTATTCAGACTTTGCTCAGTTCGCTTTGAGTTATAGTCTGAACAAGTTTGGTTATAATAAGACATCATGTCTTGAACTTCTTTGATTTTTTCTTTTGCAGTGAATAAAAAAGTTTCAGATGTAACATAAGAAGTTATAATTTTTTTGTCTAAATCTAAAGAGATTTTAGAGCCCACCATTATGTTTTCATTAATCCATTTTTTAGCGCTTCCGTGACCTGAAATTACAAAACCGTTAGCAGGAATTAGAGAATCTGCTCCGCTTAATGAAACAACAGTTCCGTCAACAACAATTGCTTCTGTTCCAAACTCATTTGTGTTGGTTCTAAATCCGAAAGATGGAGAATAAACTACAAGCTGATTTGCACCTCTAAGCCCTGGGTAGTTTAAGCCTTTCCAGTTTGTTGATGCAACGGGGTCAACAGCATCAATCCTAAACATTGATTGGTTAAAAATAACTTCATTCGCTGCCGGAACGTATGGAGAAAATGCATCCTGAGCAAATACTCCGGAACAATATATAATAAAAACAAATAATACCGATAATAGTTTTTTTAACATCTCTAAATCGGAAGAGCGTCGTGAAGGAAAGAGTGTA
>CAMTNN010000010.1 GCA_947073895.1 uncultured cyanobacterium | reverse complement strand
CGTTATTTCAGCCTTTAATTGTATAAAATTCTTATTGATCTCCATATCCTTAACATTCCATATTTTAGATATTAGTTTCAATTTTTGCAAAAATTGTTACAAAAATTTACATTTTAGGTTATAATAATCTTATGCAAATCAATAGAGATTTAATTTATAAGCAAGCTTTGATTAGGGGTATTCAGGAACGATTTCAGTTCACTCCGAAAGTTGATGATTTAAAGTCTGTTTTTGCTCCCGGGGAGTTAAAAACTTTTTTAAGGAGTGTTCCTTCAAGTTTTTATGATGTTGGAGATTCATTTGAAAATGTTCGCAGTGGAAAATTTAGGGTTAACCTGCATGTTCATACTAACAAATCCGACGGGACAATGACTCCTTTGGAGTATCTTGAACAGTCTGCTCATTATTCAAACAAAATTGTATCTGATAACTTACCGTCTTATGTTTCAGCTGTTACCGACCATAATAATTTTGAAGCTTCACAGGAAATTGTTGCTATGATTGCGGATGAGCCTGAAAAGTATAAAAACTTTCGATTTGTTGCCGGTTGTGAATTTATGTTTTTGGATGAAGATAATGGATTTAGATTTCCTGCTTTTGAAGCTGTCGGATTAGGAATTAATCCTTTTTCAAAAGAATTATTGCAAGTTCTGGATAAATTTAATCCAATAAATATAATTAAAAAAATAAAAGAATTCGGAGCAGTACTTTCCTATGCGCATCCTATTCGTTATTGTCAAGGAAACGGTCAGACTCCTGAGTTTATTAATTATTTAAAACGAATTGGTATTGATGGTATTGAGTCAAATTATCAGTATGTAGGTTTTGCAAAAATACCCGAAATTTCTGAGCAAATTGCAGAAAGCAGGCGAATTGCGAAGGAGAATAATTTGTTTGAAACTGGTGGAACGGATACTCACGGAAAAAATATTTTTCATACAAGTGCACAGAAAATTTTTGATACATTAATTTAAGATATTTAGTCAAGAATACAATTTATTTTATTTTCAAAATAGTAAATCATATTACAATGAAGCGTTTTGTGAAAATATTTTTCTTAATAATGTTTACAATTCAATCTTGTTTTGCTGAAGAATATTTATATATTCTAAACGACGGGTGTATTTTGGATTTGTATAGCAGGGCGGAAGAGTTTTTTCAAGATACTCCTGTTTATGTGGTAAAAGACCCGCATGGGCTTTTGCTTAGATTTGAGATAAAACACCCTGAGTATGAATGTGAAAATTTAAGCAAAGAAACTTATCAAAAAATATTAAAAGTAGAACAATTTTTGGCAAAAATGAATAATCCTGCTATAATAGAAGTGCATATAAATGAAATTTCAAAAGAGAGATGCAATAATCTTAAGAAATGGGAAATTTCAACACTTATTGCAAACGAAATCGAGTCGGTTATACTAAAGCCAAAGGGAATGATTGCTCGAGAAAAGATTCACTCTGTCGGATTCGGTGAATTTTTACCGCCAAAGAATACATCAAATAATGGTGGTAAACTTCCGAACAGAGTTGATATAATGATATTATGTGACGTAAATGGAGAATAGTATGGCTGATAATGAGCAAATGAAAGACGGCAATAATATTAACAAAATATTAATAACCAATCTTGCTTCAATGGTAATTATGTTTTTGGTTTTCACAGGAGTCTTTTATTTGATAATGGATAACATGATGACTAAAAAGATTGCTAATATACAAGTTTCGCAAGAAGAGCTTGAAAGCGAAGATGAAGGGGATGAAATTGAACGCGGTATCATTGTTGATTTAGGCGATTTTATTTTGAACCTTTGTGATGAAGCTCAGAAAAAGTATTTGAAAGTTAACGTTGCAATAGAGGTTTCTAAAAAAGAAACAGATTTCGGTGCGCAAGAACCTGCTGCAAAGAGCGGCGGACACGGGCATGGTGAAGCTCCTGCGCCTGCTGATCCTATGGAAGCTATTCAAAAAGAAATGGCACAGTTTAAGCCTGCAATCAGAGATGCGGTTATTACAAATCTTTCAAGTAAAACATCTTCTGAGTTGGCTTCTGCGGCAGGTAAAGAGTTAGCAAAAGAACAAATTGCCAATGATATTAATTCAATTCTTGGCGGGGAAAGAGAAGTATTAAGAGTAAGCTTTGGACAGTTTATTATCCAATAGGAACGGGAAATGCCAGATAAAAACGATTTAATAAACCAATCTGATATTGATGAATTTGATGAGGCGGAGCACAAGAGTTATAAGCTTTATAACTTTAGACGTCCTGATAAATTCTCAAAAGATAACCTGAGAGCTTTAAGAGATATTCACAGAGAATTCTCTAAAGCTATTTCACTTATTCTTAGTGGTTATCTTCGTATGAGGGTTGAAATAGAAATTGTTTCTGTTGATCAGTTGACTTACGAGGAATTTGTTCGTTCAATGCCTTCTCCGATAAGTGTCGGGGTTTTTGAATTTGAACCGTTATCAGGTCAAATTCTTCTTGGTATCAGTTTTGAAGTTTTAACCTGTATTGTAAACCGTATGCTCGGAGGTGTCGGTACTGTAGACCAGAATTCTAAGGAACTTACCGATATTGAAAAAGCTCTTGTTAAAAAGATTATTAATATTATTATCCAGTCACTTGAAGATTCGTGGAATACTATTATCCCTGTAACAGGTAAATTTATTAGTATTGATGATAACTACCAGTCTATTCAGGTTGCAACTGCCGGTGAAATCGTTGCGCTTTTGACATTTGAGGTTCAGGTTGCGGGTAAACATTTCGGCTTGTTTAGTTTATGCTTCCCTTATCCAGTTTTGGAAACTGTTTTGGGTCACTTAAGCACTCAGCATATCTTCCAGACAAAAGGTTTGGTTGCATCTAACGAAGAACGTTTAAAAATGATTTCTAAACTGAATTCTTCAAATGTTGATTTGAGAGTGCAATTTGGCTCTTGTAATATTACTCTTGACGATTTCTTGCAATTAACTGAGGGCGATATTATTAAGCTTGATAACAAAGTTCAGGACGATTTGGTTGTAAAAGTTAACGGTGAAAAGAAGTTTTTTGCGCGTCCCGGTACAATAAAAGATAATATTTGTGTTAAAATAACTGATGTGTATGATGAAATGCACGAGCTTTTAAGAAACTATTTTTAATGGAGGGGGAAATGTTTCCAGGTGATGACGAATTTGAAGATTTAAATAATAGTATTAATGAATCAGAAGCGGAAGCTTTTGACCCTCAAACTGTTCAATCTGAAAAAACAGAATCAACAGTTACAGTTCAGCCTGTGCAGTTTGCGTCTTTTGAAGACTTGGAACAGGTTCAAGGCCCTCAAAACCAAAACCTTAATATTTTATTGGATGTTAAGCTTCAATTAACAGTTGAACTCGGTAGAACAGAGTTACCGATTAAAAAAGTTTTGGAACTTACTAAAGGTTCTATTGTTACTTTGAATAAGGCGGCAGGTGAACCTGTTGAGCTATTTGCTAACGGTAAACTTATTGCTTATGGTGAAGTTGTTGTTATTGAAGATAACTTCGGTTTAAGAATTACTCATATTACCGACCCTGCAAAACGTTTGAAATCTTTGAATGCAAATAATGAAGCCAAAGAAAATAAAGGCGCATAATTTATTCTATAGTTCTTAAGAATTTTGAGAATTCTTTTAACCCTTTTTTAAGAGTTTCAGGATTTGTGCAAAAGCCGATTCTTACGGTGCCTTCCATTTCCATTGTTTCACCCGGTAGCAGTGCGACTCCTGTTTTTGATTGTAATTCCCGGCAAAGAACTTTTGAAGGAAACTCTTTTTTATATCTTATTAATGCAGTGGTTCCGCCACTCGGAAGGTTTGCTTTTACATAGATTTCTTCGTTTAACCAATCGTTTAGAATGCTTAAACCTTGTTTCATTATTTGAAAATTTCTTGCTTGAATATACTGTCTGTTTTCGAGTGCGAGAGCCGAAAAATAATCATCCAAAATACTCACGCTGATTGTATTGTATTCTCTATGCTTGTTAATTTCCGCAATTAAATCTTCCCGGGCACATATCCAGCCCACTCTAAGCCCCGGAAGCGAATAAGTTTTAGACATGCTGCCGACGGAAATTCCTTTTTCATACATATCAGCGATAGATTTTGAATAAGGATTTCCGACCATATTAAGCCCACGGTAAACTTCGTCAGATAGAATCCAACTGTTATTGGATTTAGCTATTTCTACAATCCTTTCAAGCATTTCATCCGGAATAACCGCTCCGGTAGGGTTGTTAGGGTTATTCAGGCAAATAAGTTTTGTTCTGCGTGTTAAATTGCTTTCCAGTTCTTTTAAATTCGGAAGCCATTTGTTTTCTTCCTGCAAAAATTGAAGTTTTACCTGAGCACCAATCGCTTTTGGAATAGAATAATGCTGTTGGTATGTTGGAACAATGGATAGAACATCATCTCCTTTTTCAAGCAATGATTCGAAGACTAATTGATTTGCTCCGATAGCTCCATGTGTTACTGTTATATTTTGGACTTCTTGATTTGTATAAAGAGATTGAATAGCATTTTTTAATCTGGGTGAGCCTTGAATATCCCCGTAAGTAAGCTTTGTATCAAGCACTTCAAACGGGTTTGCGGTATCGCAAATAGAAAGCAGTTCTCGTGTGCTAAAAGGCTCAATGCAAGTTGTAGTTAAGTCATAAACTGCTGAAGGACAATACCTGTTCATCCACTCTTCGATTTTAAAAGTATCAATTCTCATATTTAAATCCTAACACGAAAACAGTTTGATTTATCTATATGTTTAATTTATAATGAGTTTCCTATGCGACTATCAAGTATTAATACATATAATAACAATAACCCTTCTATGCAGGCTTATAAATATAGGCCGAATAGAACCCCTTTTTATATAAATCCTATAAAGCAACAGGTTGATAAATTATTTGAACATAGTATTGCTGTTTCAAAAAGACAGAGAACTGTTTCTGATAAGTTGAAGCCTTATCTTAGCGAAGTACCAATAAGAACAAATAAAGTGGACACATATGCGTTTGATATGACTAAAAACGGCGGGAAAGGTAAATATGTTTTGTTTTTACATGGCCTTGGACAAAATATAGCTGCAGAACAAGGTTTGTATAACGCAATTCTTGAGAATACAGAATATTCTGTTTTTGTTCCTGAATATCGCGGATTTGGTAAAAATCCACTAAAAGTAATAAGTAATGAAACTTTTCTTGAAGATACACAAGCTGCTTTAGATTATTTGGTAAATGAAAAACAAATTCCAGAAAATGATATTACAGTTGTCGGTCATAGCTTCGGTGGATTTGTAGCTTCACAGTTGGTAAAGGCTAATCCTAATTTGAACAGATTGATTCTGGTTTCTTCTGTAGATAATCTTGGCAATGAAATGATGCGCTCCAGTGCAATGAAACATGTTTCACCGATTGCGCTTAAGATTTTAAAAAATATCAGATTGTTAAGAAAGTATCTTGAAAGTTTATTTAGTACAAAAGATCAATTGCAAACTTCAAATATTCCTGTTGATATTATTCATTCAATGAACGATAGAGTCGTAAGTTATAAGTCTGCTAAATATTTATCGGAATACTGTCAGAATCTTCGTAGTGTTACGTTCTTAAAAACAGGCGGTCATTCAATGGAAGAAAATAAAATTAACACAGTGATAAATCTATTAAGATGACTATTTGTTTAAAGCAGCTTTTAATCTTGCAAGTGAACGAGCTAATGCTGCTTGAGCTCTTTGAGTGTCAGCAGTAGCTGTACTGTCTGCAAGTCTTGCTTCTGCGCGGTTTTTAGCTGCATTTGCTCTTGTGACATCTATATCACATCCGTCTTCGCAAACATCTGTCAAAATAGTTGCAAGATTGTCTTTGAACTGAAATACTCCGCCCATTGTTGCAAAAAATCGCTCAGCGTCACCTTTTTTTGTTTTGGTAACTCCGATATCCAACGTAGTTGTAAGCGGAATGTGGTCTTTTAAAATACCAATCTGCCCGCTCGTTGTTTGAATCACAAGTTCATCAACTTCGCCTTCAAAAACAATTCTTTCGTGTGTGATTATCTTTAACTTCATGCTAAACTCTTCGCTTTTTCAATTGCTTCTTCGATTGTACCAACCATGTAGAATGCTTGTTCAGGAAGGTCATCATGTTTACCTTCGATGATTTCTTTAAAGCCTCTGATTGTGTCTTCGAGTTTTACATATTTACCAGGGATACCTGAGAATTGCTCAGCTACGAAGAATGGTTGAGACAAGAATCTTTGAATCTTTCTTGCTCTGTTAACGGTTTCTTTATCTTCATCAGACAATTCATCCATACCTAAAATCGCAATAATATCTTGAAGTTCTTTGTATTTTTGAAGGATTTCAAGAACTTTTCTTGTAACTTCGTAGTGTTCTTCACCGATGATATTAGGGTCTAAAACTCTTGAACTTGATTCAAGTGGATCAACAGCCGGATAAATACCCAAAGACGCAATCTGTCTTGAAAGTACTGTTGAAGCATCAAGGTGAGAGAATGTTGTAGCAGGAGCCGGATCGGTCAAGTCATCAGCAGGTACATAAATTGCTTGAACAGATGTGATTGAACCGTCTTTTGTAGAAGTAATTCTTTCCTGTAGTTCGCCCATTTCTGTAGCAAGTGTAGGCTGATAACCTACGGCTGATGGCATACGTCCGAGAAGTGCTGAAACTTCCGAACCTGCTTGAGTAAATCTGAAAATATTGTCAATAAATAATAATACGTCTTGTTTAGAAAAATCACGGAAGTATTCAGCAGCAGTAAGAGCTGAAAGACCTACTCTCATTCTGGCTCCAGGCGGTTCGTTCATCTGACCGTAAATCAGAGCAACTTTGTCGATAACGCCTGATTCTTTCATTTCGTTCCAAAGGTCGTTACCTTCACGTGTTCTTTCACCAACACCGCCGAATACTGATACACCTGAGTGTTCAGACGCGATGTTGTGAATAAGTTCCATAATCAAAACTGTTTTACCAACACCTGCACCGCCAAATAAACCGATTTTACCGCCTTTTTGATAAGGTTGGATTAAGTCGATTGCTTTAATACCCGTTTCAAGAATTTCAACTTCGGTATTTTGGTCAACAAGCTTTGGTGATTCTCTGTGAATAGGAAGGTATTCTTCTGTTTCGACAGGGCCCATTTTATCAACAGGTTCGCCGATAACATTAAGGATTCTGCCTAAAATAGCTTTTCCAACAGGAACTTTGATAGGCTCTCCGGTGTTAATAACTTTCATACCGCGTTTAAGACCATCTGTAGAAGACATAGCAACTGTTCTGACTCTGTTTGAGCCTAACATTTGCTGAACTTCTGCAACAACTACAGAACCATCTTCGTGATAAATATTTAAAGCGTTATAAATTTCAGGCAATTCACCTTGTTGAAATTCAACGTCAATAACCGGACCAACGATTTGAGTAATCAAACCTTCGTTCTTGTTTAAAGTCTGCATACTAAAAATACCTCTCTTCTCTCTGGGTGCAATTATACTATAGAAATATTTATAGGGCAAGGTGTTTCAAAAGCTAGATGCAATGTAACGTTATGTAACAAAATTTGTCAAAAGTGAAACTAATGCATTTAAATATGGAATTAGATAATCATGAGACATGAGATTAATAATATAATTGGTTGCAAAAATGTCCACAACCCGCTTGTAGTGCTGCTTTTGCCTCGGGGGGGGGGGGCTAGACCGCACTGCCCATAGTTTAAAAATCACGGAGGTGAATTTTGCTTAGCATAAATACTAACCTCCCATCTTTGATTGCCCAAAAATCCCTTAAGAATTCTACTCTTAAGCTTAATACTGCTATTGAAAGAATGACCACCGGATTCAAAATCAATAGCGCTAAAGATAATGCTGCCAATTATTCTATCACTACAAATATGTCTACAAAGATTGGAGCTTATGAGGTAGCTGAAGATAATGTAGCTGCTGGTATGGATCTGATTTCAATAGCTACGGACTCTCTGGATTTAGTTGATGACAAACTTGCACGACTTCGGGCTTTAGCGGAACAGGCTTCTAATGGAACATACGGCGGAAGTTCATTGAAAGCTATTAATGCAGAAGCAAACGCAATTGTTGATGAAATTAACAGAGTTTATGCGTCTGCAAATTATAATAATTTATCATTATTTGGAGATGTTGCCGGAAAATTTATTAATGAGGTTCAGCGTCGGGATACAAGTCAAATGACTAAACTTGCAGAAGTTGATTCGTCTCAGACTTTAACAAGCGGAACTTACAGTATTTCCAGTGCAAAAGAACTGGCAAAACTTGCGGAAATGACGAATAATAAAAAGATAGGTGCAAACTGTGAATTCGTGCTTGCGTGTAACATTGATTTAAGTGCTTATTCTGACGGTGAAGGCTGGATTCCAATTGGTGATAACACTACCAATCCTTTTAAAGCAAAATTTGATGGAAATGGGTATAAGATTTCCAATTTAAAAATAGATGGCCGTACTGATTGGTACAGCGCTGTTTTTGGTGCGGCTTTGAATGCCGAGTTTAAGAATCTCGGTGTAGAAAATATTTATGTTAATGCTAAAGCGTTTTCAGCAGGTCTTGTAGGGCGTATGGAAAATTCGACAGTGAATAATTGTTATGTCGATAAGGGTTCTGTTTATGCTGATGAAAGTAATGTAGGCGGAATCACAGGTTGTACAGCCGGTACTTTAACTATGACAGATTGTTATTCTACCTTGGAAATTGTTGCGGATAATCATCATGGTGGTGGTTTGGTTGGAAATAATTTTGCTTCCGACGGTAATATAACCAACTGTTTTGCAACGGGTAATGTCTCCGGTGCGAAGAGTACTGTTGGTGGTTTAATTGGTACAAACAATATGACTGGTAAAATCACTAATTGTTTTGCAACCGGAGATGTAACAGGTGGAGACGGTTCTACAAACAGTGTTGGCGGACTTATAGGACAACATAAAGATGCTTCTGGCACTTTGGGACTCATAAATTGTTATTATACAGGTAATGTCAGCAGTTATAAGAATGCGGCTGGTCTTGTAGGGAACAGTAAGTCATCCTTAGTTCTTCAAAATTGTTTTAGTACAGGTAATATTACAAGTAGTGACGGACGTGCAGCAGGACTTGTTGGAGAAGCAACAAGAGCTGTAATAGTTAGTTGTTATGCAACAGGTGATATGAATGGTAAGACCGGAAGCGGTCTTGTGGATTATGTTGGAGAAAGTTTAGGTCTGTCATCTTCTTATTATGAAGGAAATATCACAGTATCTGATAGGTATAGCGGAGGTCTTGTCGGTGCTGTCAATGGAATGATAACTATTAGTAATTCTCATGCAATCGGCCATATAGAAAGTGCTCTAAATCGACGGGGTGGTCTTGTCGGAGGATTTGTAAGTTTCGGCAGTGGTTCGACTATTCGAGATAGCTATGCAAATATGAGTATTGGCGCATCTGGTGATAATACGTGGGATGGCGGGCTGGTAGGTGATCCGCAAAACTCTGTTAGAATTGATAACAGTTATTACAATTCAGATACCGGATTAAGTGACGCTGGTGGAACCGGAGTTTCGTTGTCAGAATTAAACAGCTTAATTTCAAATGGAACAATACCCGATGTGAAACTTGATTTGGAAGCTTTTGAGTTTGATTTAATAACATATTACTCTGAACAATCTATCGGTTTGCAGGTTGGAATTTCTGGTTCTGAATCTTCGAGAATAGAGTTTTCTACAAGCTTGGGTTCTTCAAGACTTGACAGCCTTCGAAAAATTGGTTTGAAAGAAAATGATTATCTTGGAATATTAGATAATATGATTTCTTATAATAGCGGACTTCAAACTAATTTTGGCGCAATAAGCAACAGGCTTGAAAGTGTTCTTGATGAAATTTCAACTCAGCGTGATAACTTACTTTCAAGCCGTTCTACATTAAGAGACGCAGATATAGCGGATGTTTCATCCGAATACATACGTCAGCAGATTTTGCAGCAAGCAAGTGCGACCTTGCTTGCGACTGCAAACCAGAGTCCTGCTCTTGCATTACAGTTGATTTAGCTCGCAAGGACATTTGCCCTTTTTAAGCATTTCCATAAGTGGAAGCAAGAATTCTTCTTCGTCTCTGCCTTCTGTCTTTAGGGTGTAATACGAAATTTCTGCAAGTTCTTTACATATACTTAAGATAGAATTTTTTCTTAATTTTGTATGTATTGCTGAGCGTGCAACATTATATCGAAGTTCTTTTATCTCGTTTGCGGTGTATTTGCCGAGCATTTCTTCAACTTCTTCAATGGCTGATTTTGAATACATTATACCTCTATACAAAGCAGGGATAGAGTATTCTAAACCGTTTCCTACGCAGTCGTGGTTTCTGATTTCTATAAAATTTCTTAATCGTATTTCAGGGAAGTATAGGTTTGAATGAAGCTGCCAATCTTCTATGGTTGCATTATAGCCTTCAAATCCTTTTTCCATAAATTGTTTAAATGTAACTTGTCCGTTAACGCTCAGGCAGGTGTTTTCCCGTTTAATAAATATCATTGGAGTTTCAAGAAGGAGATTAACATAATCTTTGAAACACATATTTTTATTAAAATCTAAGGCAAAACCGCATCTTTCGTTATCTGTGTTCAACCATGCAAGTGCTCTGAATGATTTGTAACCTGTATCAACTCCGCCTCTGATGTTTGAATTAGCGTACATTGCTGTTGTAAAAGGTATCATTAAGTTTGCAAGACGGAATTTTTTCATTGCGTCTTCTTCTGATTTATAGTCAATTCCGACTTGTATTCCTGCAGTTTCTCTCATCATAACGTCTGAAAGGATTCCCCAAAGGTAATTTGCCATTATGTGATATCTGTGTTTTGGAATGAGTTTAATATTTTTATAAGTGGTTTTTGGTGATACTCCGACGTTAAGAAGTTTTATTTCGAATTCATCCAGAATCGGCTTAATAGCATTATCAATTTCTTCGATTTGTTTTTTTAGATTTCGGACAGTGTCTTGTGGTTCAATACTTAGTTCAAATTGACATCCCGGTTCAAGTGTAATTGTGTTGTGAAGTTTTTTTAGCCCGATGATGTTGTTATCGTCTAAAATATAATCCCAGTTATCTTCTTCCGCTATTTCTCTTAAGATTTCGCACATGCCGTAGATGCCTGAGTAAGGTACAACACTGTTGTCACATCTTTGAACTGGAATTCTTTCGTATTCCATTCCGATTTTTTGTTCAGTTTTACATCCGAGTAAAAATTCATCAAGCAGTTGTCTGTATTCGAGATGTTCTTCTGTTTTAACTGTCACGATAATATCTCCTTCCCTTATTATAGTCTAAACATGTTTTACTACAGAAGGAATCTTTTAACATTTAGCTGTTTGTATTATTATAAATAGTATGGTGGATTATTTACAAAAAGCAAAGTTCTTTAGAACAAAAAAAAGATTAGGTCAAAATTTTTTGATTAATCCGGATGTAATCTCGGATATTATTGATTTTGCCAAAATTACAAAAGATGATGTCGTGCTGGAAATCGGGCCGGGTGTCGGATTTGTGACCGAACAGCTGGTTAAGCATGCCAAAAAAGTTATAGCAGTTGAACTTGATGAAGAGGCAATAAAAGAATTAGAAAAACTTGAATGCGATAATCTTCAAATTATTCATAATGATATTTTGAAAACGGATTTGTCCGAACTATGTGATGAAGAAATTAAGGTTGTTGCAAATATTCCTTATTACATAACTTCTCCTATTATTGCTCATCTTTTGGGTGAAATCGATGATTTGAATAACAAAAATCGAAACAAAATCAAAGATATTATTTTAATGGTACAGGAAGAAGTTGCAAGAAGAATTGTTGCAACAGAAAACAGTCCTTCAAAACAATACGGATTATTAACAATTCTTTCACAGTTCTGGGCGGATTGTTCAATAATAAGACTTGTTGGGAGACGTTCGTTCTATCCTGCACCAAAGGTTAATTCTGCTTTAGTGTCATTAAAAGTCAGAAAAGAGCCGCTTTTGAAATTGGAAGATTATTCTCATTTTAGAAAAACAATTAAAGCTGCGTTTTCTCAACGCAGAAAAACTCTTAAAAACTGTCTTTTAGGTGCATCTTTTGACAGAGAAAAAATTGTTAATGCTATTCAACAAATGGGGTTGGATGAAAATATCAGAGGAGAAAAGCTTTCAATAGAACAGTTCGGAGTTTTGTCAGAAGCTTTACGTGAAAAATAGATTATATTATAATAATATTAATCAAAAGGAAAGAGTAGTATGAAAGAACAAAAAATTGCTGTTATCGGTTTCGGGATGTGGGGTAGAAATATTGTCCGAAATTTCTATAACTTAAATGTTTTAGATATCGTATGTGATTTGGATGACGAATCACTTAAAACTGTTCAGGAACAGTTTCCCGGAACAAAAGTTACAAAAGATTTTCACGATATTATTAATGATGAAACAATTACGGGCGTTGTTGTTGTAACTCCGTCACATACACACTTCAAGATGGTTAAGGCTATGCTTGAAGCCGGTAAAAATGTTTATGTAGAAAAACCAATTTCAACAGTTGCTGAAGAAGCAAGAGTTTTAACAGAACTTGCAGAAGAAAAAGGACTTGTTCTTATGGTGGGTCACTTACTTCTTTATCATCCTGCTGTAAACCGTTTGAAAATGCTTATTGAAGAAGGTGTTTTGGGTGAATTGGTTTATGCTCAATCTGACAGATTGAATGTAAATTATCATAAAAATGACAGAAGTGTTATGTGGGATTTAGCACCGCATGATGTTTCTATGATTGCTTATGCAACAGGAAAAGAACCTGTAAAAGTTCTTTCTGCAATCGGTTGTTCTTCTGAAAAGAATGCAATTATGGATATTACTCATATCGGTATTGAGTTTGAAGGCGGTATGGTTGCTCATATTTCAGAAAGCTGGATTACACCGCAAAAACACGTTACACTTTTGGTTCGCGGTACAAAAGCAACTGCAATATTTGATGATACGCTTCCGACTAACAAGTTGAAAGTTTATGATAATTTTATACCTGCTAATACTCAGGATTATCCGATTGATTATCTTGAAATCGAACCGCTTAAGCTTGAATGTCAGCATTTTGTAAACTGTTGTGCATCAGGTCAGAATGCACGTTCTGACGGCGAAAACGGATTTATGGTAACAAAAGTTTTGGAAGAAGCTGAAAGAATTATGATGGGTGCAAAACTCGAAGACTTAAACAAGAAAGACTATGCACTATCACGTATGAAAGTCTAATTTCAATCCGCTTGTAGTCTCACCCAAAGGTGCACGGACGAGTCCTAATCCAAGCTGGTAGTTATTACAAAATGTGCACCGCCCAAAGGTTAAAAAATGGCTAATTTTATTTCGATTTTTAGAATATTTGTAATGTTTTTTGCAGTGTATTTGATTTATGCAATGCAGGGAGATACGCTTGCTTATATTTGGGCGTTGGTGCTTACTATTATAGCTTTCTCACTGGATGGTTTAGATGGTTATGTTGCAAGAAAGTTTAATGAGACATCAAAATTTGGTGCGCTTCTTGATATTATGGGTGACAGAATTGTTGAAAATACATACTGGATTTTATTTGCGGTTATGGGTTGGATAAGTATTTTGTTCCCGCTGATTGCTATTACAAGAGGATTTATTACCGATACAATCAGAAGTGCTGCTATGGAACATGGTTTAACACCTTTTGGAATGCAGGTTAACCCTGTTTGTAAATTTATTACAGGCTCCAAGTTTATGAGAATAAGCTATGCTGTAGCTAAAGTGCTTGCATTTATTCTTATTATTGCTGCTAAGATTCCGACTTGTCCTAACGCTGTGTTAATCGGTCAAATAGGTTACTGGGCAGCTGTGTTTGCTATAGTATTCTGCGTGGTTCGTGGTATTCCGGTTGTCTTGGAAGCTAAATATTTATTTCAGGATAAGGGGGAAAATGGCAAAGCTTAATATTGTATTATATGAGCCTGAAATCCCTCAAAATACAGGAAATATAGCAAGACTGTGTGCTTGTACGGGTGCTTCTTTGTATCTTGTCGGCAAACTTGGTTTTGCTCTGACGGATAAATATACAAAGCGTGCAGGTTTGGATTATTGGGATAGCGTGGATTTACATAGAGTTAATTCTATGGAAGATTTATTCAATGAATTTCCTGACGGTAGATTTTTCTACTTGACTACAAAAACTAATAGAAGGTATACTGATATTGAGTTTAAAGAGAACGATTTTATTGTGTTCGGGCCTGAGTCAAGAGGCTTGCCTCAAGAGTACGTTACGTCTGATACTGCGCTGACTATTCCTATGAAAGAGGGACAGAGAAGCTTAAATCTTTCTAATTCAGTTGCGATAGTGGTGTATGAATTGATCAGGCAGCTCGGGTTGTAAAAATACTAATATATTATCCACATTGTTACGATTTCTGTAAAGATTTGCTAATTGGAAAATATGTGGATGACTTTTGGTTTGGTTGTTGTAATCTAAAATTATGTAGATAAAGAAGGACAACTGAATGAAAAATTTGACAGATACCGAGTTAATGGTTTCAGAACTTGTTTCTAAAGGTTTAACCAACAAAGAGATTGCGGGGAAATTGAATATTTCGCGTCATACTGTTAAAGCACATCTTGAGAATATCTATTTAAAATTGGAGATTAATAACAGAGTTGTGCTTGCAATTATGTATTATAAATATGAAACGTGTTAAAATAGTTTTGAGGTGATTATGCAAAACTATAAAATGCCGTCGCGAGCGCAGAACTCCAACAAAGGAACTTTTGGTAAAGTGCTTAATGTTTGTGGTTCAAGAGATTATATTGGAGCAGCTTATCTTGCAACAGTAAGTTCTTTAAAAATCGGAGCAGGATTTTCTGCTCTGTATTCGATGCCGGAGGTAATTAAATCAGTTTCTGCACTTTTGCCGGAGGCGGTTTATTTAAGAAAATTCCCTGATTTTGATAGCTTTTCGGTTGTTTTAATAGGGTGCGGTTTAGGTGAGCAAATTAGTTTGTTCAAAAAAGCTATAAAAAAACTTGAAAATAAACAAATTCCTGTTGTTATTGATGCTGATGGATTAAATATTCTTTCCGGGGTAAAGATAAAGCTGCCTGAAAATGTTATTATAACCCCTCATCCTCTGGAGGCTGCAAGATTGTTAAATATAACTCTTCAAGATGTTTTGGATGATTTAGAAGGAAGTGCAAAAAAACTTACTGAAAAGTATAATTGCGTGACGGTTTTAAAAACGCATAGAACCATTATATGTGATAAAGATAATTATTTTGTTAACCAACATGGTAATTCGGCGCTTGCAAAAGCTGGCTCAGGGGATGTACTGGCAGGAATTATTGCCGGCTTATTAGCTCAAAAGATGTCTTTGTTTGAAGCGGCAAAACTTGGTGTATATTTGCATTCAAGAGCAGGAGAAATCGCTTCAGAAGAGTTAACCGAATATTGTGTTTTAGCCTCTGATATTCCAAAATATTTGCATAAAGCGGTCAAAGAGATTTTATAACAGAATTTGTGTTCCCATTAAGATTCTGTGTGAATCTTTTGCTGCATCATTTTGACAGAAGACATAGTTGAGGATAAGTTTTAATCCTTGTCCTTTTATAAAATAATTGATACCTGCTGTGTATTCACGTTTGTTATTATGATGGATGTCGTGGTTTGGATTTAATTCATCATATCTTACAAGAGCTTGTAATTTAGGTGTAATTCTGTAAGCTAAAGTTGTATAAAAACCGCTTGCGTGTTTATCTGATTGTATTCCGCTCGGGCCGTTATATCCGTTAGCATTTGCCCATTCAAAGTTTGCCATAAATTTTTTGTATTCATATTGAATATGCGCCCCTGTTACGCAGAAGTTAGTATCTCTATGACCGGCGTCCATACTTCCTCCGATAAGGAGCTTTCCGTATTTGCCGTCGGTTTTAGCAAGTGGTTTGAATTGGACTTTGCCTATGAATTCAGCCCCGGGAAAGAATTCGTTAAAATAAGTATCTGAACTATACACCCCGAAATCATAATCCATAAGGCTATAATCACCGCCAACTCTTGCACCGAGTTTACGAACAGTTGCAAATGTTCTTGAAATTTGAGGACGAGCGATAAATGGCAAAACAAACGGACTGTATGAACCTTCCATTCCCAAAGGAGGTCTTGTATTACCGACCATAATTCGATGGTGCGGGATTGCGTTTGTTGCAACATACATATCAGCAAACAGATTTTGGATAACATTTCTTGAAGAATAAGGTGCGTAATTGAACATTATTCTAAAATCAGCTTTATTATCTTTTAAAAATCCATCATAGCCGACATTTATTGTATTGAATTCATAATGGTTTGTTGTTTCTCCGGTTTCGGCAAAATATAAGCCTAAATCTCCGTTATATCCGCCCCATAATTGAGTTCTGTCCCAGATAGAATCCTCGTCAAAATGTTTGGTTAAAACATCTTTTAATAAATAATTAGGTTTGTCGATTTGTTCAACTTCAAGATGATAAACATCACTTAATTTTTCGCGCAATGTTTTTTCGGTTGTAGGAGTTGATTCTTCAACAGTAGTAGTTTCACCAACATAAATAGAATTTTCTAACGTCACTTCGCCCAAATCTTCATCAGCAAAAGCGTTTGAAAATGTCATTAAAAATGCTATTAATATCGGTAAAATCTTTTTCATATCTCTATTTTAATCCATTATAAAAAGGTGCGTCAAACGACGCACCTTTAAGTAAAAATTTATCCCTGATGTCTGTGTTCTTCTCTTAAGTATGCTGTCCAGAAAAGTAGTACAACAAATACGAATGCACCAACCATGTTTCCTAAAGTTACAGGAATTAGGTTGTGTACAAAGAACGCTTTCCAGCTCAATGTTGCTAATTGATCAGGAGTTAAACCTGAAGCAGTAACGATTGATGGAACATGTTTCATCAAGATTCCGTTTGGAATAAAGAACATATTAGCTACAGAGTGTTCATAACCTGATGCAACGAATGTCATAATTGGGAAGAATATTGCGAAAATCTTACCAATTACACGTTTTGAAGTTGATGCCATAAAGATAGCTAAGCATACCAACCAGTTACAAAGAATTCCTCTGAAAAATGCTTCTGCAAACGATAAATTAACTTTTGATAAAGCTGTATTCATTGCAGTAACACCAACTGCGTCACCGCCGTTATGTCCCATTCCTGCTCCGTAAACTAATCCTGCTACAAGGATTGAGCCGATAAAGTTGAATGTATAAACCCAAGTCCAGTTTCTTAAAAGCTTCCAGAAGCTTATTTTCTTTTCTAAAACTGAAAGAGTCATCATAACATTACCTGTAAATAGTTCAGCACCTGTTAATGTAACAAGCATCAAACCTGTTGCGAATGTCATAGCTCCGATTAGTTTTGTGAAGCCCCAACCCATGTTAGAGTCACCTGTCATAACTGTGAGTGAAACTTGTGCACCAAATGCAATAAATGCACCTGCTGCTATCGCTAAAGCGACTAATTTTGTTTTACTGTATTCTGCTTTTCCTGTCATAACCTTGTCGCACAACTCGTGCGCAGCAGTGCTAGGGTTTAGGCAATCCTGAGTAGAAATAACTTTTTCTTCCATTTTTTCCTTCTCCTATTTATATTTCCTTGCAACTTAAGAATTGAGGGGTAATTCTCTCCTTCAGCCTAAGCTGCTTATAAATCCTTCTAGATGATATCACTTGAAATTTTTTTTACAAGGGGTAAAATGGTAAAATTTTTAGGTGAATGTGTTATAATTAATTTATGAAAAAGATTTTATTATTAATATTAATGGCAGTTGTATTGCCTGTTTATGCAATTAACGAAGCAGAACTTGTTAAGCAAAATTCTATTCAGACAAGAATTGATAAAGTTGGTACAGATATTTTAAATGCAAATAAACTCGAAAAAAGAGTTGTGTTTGTATATGACGAAAATCATAAAGAAAATATTTTAAACAGCACAAAAACTTTAACAAAAAGACAGGTTGTTGTTTATGGAGCAAATTATAAAAATATTCAAACAGATGATGAATTAGCCGGATATTTATCAAGAGAAATTGCTTCAGCAGTTCGCTCTTATGACGGTATAGGTGATGGCTGGTTAAGTTCTGTTAAAATAAAAGCTGCTCCTAAAAAGTATGAACTCGTTTTTGATAAACTTGCAGTAGATTATATGGTTAAAGCAGGTTACAATCCTTTAGGTTTGATTGTTTATATTAATAAGACTGCTCCGCAGGCAAGACAAGATAAAATTTCTAATAAAAATCTGACTTCAAAACGACTTGCTCATATTTATGAAAGAATTTGTTTTAATCATCCGTCTTTCTTGGTTAACAATGAGTATCTTGATAATAAATATTACCAAAATTTCTTGTTAACTTCTCAAAATAATAGAAGAATGTTAGAAGAAAAAATTCAAACGAAAAATTATAAACAGGATTTGAAGTATGAATAAGCTTATTGTCCTTATATTAATGCTTCTGTTTTGTAATACGTGCATTGCTTATAATTTTGAAAGCACCGTTAAATTGCCGATAAAATTATCTATCCTGAATGAGATTTCTTCGGAAAAAGATGTTTATGAAGGGCAGTTGGTTAATTTTAGAGTTGTTGATTCCGTTCAATACAAAAATGTTTCAATAAACAAAGAGGATGTTGTTCAAGCTAAAATCAAAGCGATTATAACTTCCGGCATGAACGGGATTCCTGCAAGTATAATTTTTGGTGATTTTAAAGTTAATGGTGTTTCATCATCTCAATTAGAT
>CAMTNN010000009.1 GCA_947073895.1 uncultured cyanobacterium | reverse complement strand
AAAGTAAAAGATTTGTCAAATAGAAAATTAACTTCTTCTATGAGACAAACAGCTTCAGGTCAACACGGTGCAGTAAGAAAGAAACTTTCTGAATATGCGCTTCACCTTGTTGAAAAACAAAAAATCAGATTTACATATTTAGTATCAGAAAAACAATTTGCTAAATATTATAACGAAGCAGCAAGAAGAAAAGGCGTAACTGGTACTATCCTATTACAACTTCTTGAATCAAGACTTGATAACATTCTATTCAGAGCAGGTTTTGGTGTAACTCGTAAACAATCAAGACAAATCGTTAACCACGGTCATGTTCTAGTTAACGGTAAAAAAGTAGATATTCCATCATATTTAGTAAAACCGGAAGATGTAATTACAATCAAAGTTAAGAGCAGCGACTACTTAAAAGCTGTTATGAGCACAATTGATTTATCATGCGCTCCTGCTTGGGTAACTGTTGACAAAGATGCTTTGAAAGTTACATTCGATAGAGTTCCTGAAAGAGAAGAACTTGATCCGGAAATCAAAGAACAATTAGTTATTGAGTACTATTCAAAATAGTCGATAGGAGAGAATAATATGGAATTAAAAATTAAAACTGTTAATACTATGGCCGGCTCTGACGGTTCGCAATACGGTAAATTTACCATTGAACCATTAGAAAGAGGTTTTGGTACAACTATCGGTAACGCTCTTAGAAGAGTTTTGCTTTCAAGCCTTGAAGGTACTGCAGTAACTTCTTGCAGAATTGAAGGTATCACTCACGAATACACAGCTATTCCAGGTGTATTGGAAGATGTTATTGATGTTATGTTAAACCTTAAAGGCTTAGCAGTTAAAACTGATTCTAAAGAACCTCAACATTTAAGAATCGATGTTGATAAAGCAGGCGCAGTATTAGCTAGCGATATCCAACTTCCTGCAGGTGTTAAAGTAGTTAACCCTGATTGGTTAATCTGTACAATTGCAGAAGGCGGTTCATTCCACGCTGATATTATCGTAGAAACAGGTAAAGGCTATGTAGCTAACGATGTTCCTAGAAACGCAAAATCAGGAGCTTCTATCGATATGCTTCCTATTGATGCAACATTCATGCCAATCAAGAGAGTAAGCTACGAAGTAGAAAACACTCGTGTTGGCGATAGCATCGACTATGATAAATTGACTTTAGAAATTTGGTCAAATGGTACTGTAGATGTAACAACAGCTCTTTCTTACGCTTCAGAGCTTCTTATTGAACACTTTGTACAAATTGCTGGAATCTCTGGTAAAGTTATACAAAGAGAAGTTGAAACAGTAGCTAGTGAAGCAGTAGAAACAGTTGAATCTTCTGAAAATGAACCATCAATTACAATTGATGAATTAGAATTATCAGTAAGAGCATACAACTGCTTAAAAAGAGCAAGCATCAACTCAATGGCTGAATTACTTAAAAAATCAGAACATGATTTATTAAACATTAAAAACTTCGGTAAAAAATCATCTGACGAAGTAATCGAAAGATTACACCACTTCGGTTTAGACTTAGCTCCAAGCCCTGAATTGGATGAAGATGGTATGGTTATCGAATCAGCAAACGACTAAGAAATAATTATAATAAAGGAAAAGTAAAAAATGAGACACCAAACAAAAAAACACACGCTTGGTAAAGCGCAAGACCAGAGAAAGGCTTTGTTGCGTTCATTAGCTACTGAACTTTTTACTCACGGTGAAATCAAAACAACTATGGCTAGAGCAAAAGCTTTACAACCATACGCTGAAAATGTTATCACTATGGCTAAAAAAGGCGACTTGAACTCAAGAAGACTTGCCGGCAAATATATTTTCGATAAAGAAATCGGACAGTTAATTGATACTACAACTGGTGAAGTATTTGATGCTCCACAAGAAGGCAAAAAATTAGCTAAACAAACTGTTTTAAGAAAATTATTCAGCATCATCGGTGTTAAATATTCTTCTAGAAACGGTGGTTATACTAGAATATTCAGACTTCCTCCACGCAGAGGGGATGCTTCTGAAATGGCATTAATTCAATTGGTATAATTAATGCGCTACGCTCTTGATGTTCAGTACCGAGGGAAAAACTATGACGGAAGCCAGATTCAGTTTGAAAATGGTGAAGAAATAGGACAAACAATACAGGGTGAATTGGAAAGAGCACTTCGAACGTTGATAATCGGAGGACACTCCGAAAATAACCGACTTATAAAAACAATCTTCTCCGGAAGAACTGATAAAGGCGTAAACTCATTAGGACAAGTCGTTCATTTTGATACAGACAGGACGATTGTTGCTTCAAAGTTCATCTATCAAATGAACGAAATCTTGCCTGATGATATATCAGTTAATAACTTGAGAATTGTTCCCGAGTCATTTCATGCTCAAAAATCTGCAAAGAGTAGATATTACAAATACGAATTAATCAATCGCAAGTATAAACAAGCTTTTGACGGTGATATCTTAAGAGTAAAGTATGATTTAGATGTAGAGCGGATGCAATCTGCTTTGAACTTTCTCCAGGGTGAACATGATTTTTCAAGTTTTAAAAGTTCCGGAACGCTTAACCCGAGCAAAGTTTGTTTTATAACCAGAGCCGAAGTTGAAAAACAAGGTGATAGGATTTTTATCCATTTGGTAGGGAATCGTTTTCTTTACAATATGGTAAGAACAATAGTCGGCACTCTTCTTGAAATAGAAGGGCATAAACTGCCTGTTGAACATATGAAAGATGTTCTTGAGGCAGGTGACCGTCGTAAGGCGGGAAGAACAGTTAGTCCGTATGGGCTAACATTAATGAAAGTAGAATACTAAAGTTACAAGAAGGAATAAAATAATATGGCAAATAAAACATATTCAGCAAAACCTCTTGAAGTTGAAAGAAAATGGTATGTAATCGACGCTGAAGGCGAAGTACTTGGTCGTTTAGCTTCTCGTGTTGCAAACATTTTAAGAGGTAAAAATAAACCTGAATATACACCTAACGTTGATACAGGCGATTTCGTTATCGTTATCAATGCTGAAAAGGTTGTAGTTACAGGTAATAAAGAAACAGATAAAATTTATTATCACCACACTGGTTTCCCAGGTGGACTTAAATCAGCTTCTGTTAAAGAAGTTAGAGAAAAAGATGCAACTAAGTTAATTGAAAAAGCTGTTAAAGGTATGTTACAACACAATACTTTGGGTTCAGAACAATTCACTAAACTTAAAGTTTACTGTGGCGCTGAACATCCACACGCTGCTCAAAAACCTGTTGTATTACCAAAGGAGGCTAAATAATGGCAGATAATAAAGAAATGATTATGGCTACCGGACGTAGAAAATGTGCTATTGCTGTTGTTAAATTAGTAAAAGGTAAAGGCAGAATTTTCGTAAACGGTAAAACATTACAAGCATACATCGGCAACATGCCAGCTGTTGAAATGATGGTATACAGACCTCTTGTTTTAACAGAAAACCAAGAAAAATATGATGTAAGAGTAAAAGCTGTAGGCGGCGGTATCGTTGCTCAAGCAGCTGCTATCAGACACGGTATTTCAAGAGCATTGGTTAAGGCTAACGAAGAATACAAAAATGTTCTTAAATCAGAAGGTCTTCTAACACGTGATGCTCGTGTTAAAGAACGTAAGAAATACGGTAGAAAGAAAGCTCGTAAGAGATTCCAATTCAGCAAACGTTAATTTGCACGAGAAGATATTTCAAAAAACGGCTTTTTGCAAAGCCGTTTTTTTGTTATCATTACTGTACAACAACAAATTATTCCCCTAGCATGAAAGCTTGAATCCACTTTGCTCAAACAGAGGTATTATTTAATAAAAGGGCAAATTTTCTTCACCCAGAAGGACAAAAAATATCTTCTGAAGGAGTTAGATATTTTGAAGATACGAATACACCTGCAGAGATTAAAGATAGAATTAAAACAATTCCTTTGGTAAAAAAACTAGCTGAAGATCACGATGTTTTTGTTTGTTATCGTTCGTATACATATAGCCGTTTAAATGAATCACAAATTGATGTTAAGTATGCTGATTACACGAAAAAATCGCAACTACTTATGCAGTTAAAGGTATTTCAGAAGAACCTCAAACTGCTATTGATATTGCATTTGATAAATTATGCGACATTAAAGCTAACAGAATAATTACAGGTGAACTTAACGGTTTTGAAAAACTGATTGAAAAAATCAAAAAGTTTATTAAATTTTAATCCTCACGATGCTTTGTAAGTACGCTAATTACGCTTAAAACAATCATAATTAACAATAACACTGCAATATATAAGAAATAGTGTTTTAAAGTTCCTGTAAAGTATGTTGCAACAGCGCCACCGACAATTGCTACTGAAGTTAATATTGCAACGGTTTTCTTTTGTGAGAAACCTGCTTTTAATAGTTTATGATGAATGTGTTCTGCATCAGCTACAAAAGGAGATTTTCCTTTCATAATTCTACGCAAACTTGAATAAGTTATATCCATAATAGGAACAGCAAGTACCAAAAATGGTAATAAAATTGCTAAAGTTGCCCCTTTCATAACCCCCGCAATAGATAGAGTTGCAAGCAAAAATCCTGAAAACAAGGCTCCAGAATCACCCATAAATATTTTTGCAGGGTTAAAGTTAAATGTTAAAAATGCAAGCATTGAACCTGCTAAAATAAACCCGATTAAAGCGGTTATTGGCTGAGCCGGTGACATTGCAACTGCAATAAGCGCAAGAGTAATTGAATTAACGGTAATAACAGAACCTGCTAAACCATCTACACCATCAATAAAATTCACAGCATTAGAAATACCTACAATCCAGAGCACAGTAATCGGATAAGAAAAAATACCTAAATCAATTGCACTTCCAAACGGGTTAAACAATGTATCTATTTTAACCCCTAAAAGATAAACTATAGTTGCAATTGAAAGTTGAATAACTAACTTAAATTTAGCATCAAGATTATAAATATCATCAATCAATCCTAACAGAAACATTAAAGAACCGCCTAACAATATTCCTGAAAGCAAACTTCCATAAGGATAGTAACTCAAAAGGACAAGGCAAAGAAAAGTAAGCATTGTGCTAGTCCAAATCGCCACACCACCTAAGCGCGAAATCGGGTTTTTGTGAATTTTTCTTTCATTCGGAAGGTCAACAAGGCCCTCCTTTTGAGAAAAATCTATTACAAACGGCACAATAAACACACCTAACAAGTAGGAAATAAATGCGCCCAAAATATGTGACTGCTCGAGTTGTACTATCATAATGTTTCCTTTATTTAATATAACGGATGGGCTTCACAAAGCTTCAATGAATCCGCTCTAAGTTTATCTAATACTTCTTCGTTTTCAGAATTATTAATTGCTTCTGCGATAATTCTTGCAACTTCTTTCATATCGTCTTCTTTAAATCCTCTTGTAGTCATAGCAGCAGAACCCAATCTGATACCACTTGTTACAAACGGGCTTTGAGGATCATTTGGAACCGTATTTTTATTAGCAGTAATACCGACTCTTTCAAGAACGTTAGCCATATCTTTACCGGTTTTACCTGTTTTTCTTAAATCAAGAGTCATAAGATGGTTTTCAGTCATACCGCCGACGATATCCAAACCGTGGTCAAGAAGACCTTGCGCTAACGCTTTTGCGTTTTTAACTATTTGTTTAGCGTACTCTTTAAACTCAGGCTGCATAGCTTCTTTTAATGCAACAGCTTTACCTGCAATAATATGTTCTAAAGGCCCGCCTTGAGTTCCCGGGAATACAGCCTTATCTATTTGAAGTGCGAATTCTTCATCACACATAATAATTCCGCCTCTTGGACCTCTTAGAGTTTTATGAGTAGTTGTTGTAACAAAATGCGCATAACCTGCTGGTGATGGGTGAACACCGCCTGCAATAAGTCCTGCAATATGTGCAATATCAGCAAGAAGAAATGCGCCAACTTCGTCAGCAATTTCTCTGAATTTTTTAAAATCAATAACTTTTGAGTAGTTAGAAGCACCGCAAATAATAAGTTTTGGCTGGTGTTCGTGAGCCATTTTGCGAACATCTTCATAATCAATATTTCCGTTTTCATCTACGCCGTAGCTTTTTACATCGAAGTACATGCCTGAGAAGTTAACAGGAGAACCGTGACTTAAGTGACCGCCGTTTGATAAATCCATACCAAGAACTTTATCACCCGGTTTAAGAACAGCTAAAAATACGGCCATATTAGCCTGAGCACCCGCATGAGGCTGAACATTAGCATGTGCCATTCCGAAAAGTTCACAAGCACGCTTTTGAGCAAGTTCTTCAATTTTATCTATAACTTCACATCCGTTATAATAACGTTTATGAGGTTTACCCTCTGAGTATTTATTTGTAAGAACTGTACCGCAAGCTTCCATAACTGCAGGAGAGGTAAAGTTTTCACTTGCAATAAGTTCTATTGTAGTCTGCTGGCGTTTAAGCTCTTCTTCTATATATTGTGCAACATCGGCATCAGTCTTTTTAATGTTTTCCAAATTCATCATATCCCCTCCTGTTTTAGTCAATTATATCATGAAATTTTCAAGAGATTTTAATGCTCTTTTTGCTAAAAGTTCATTTTTTAACTTTTTATTTTTTCTTTCTTTTTTTGGAAGTTCAACAGGCGGAACAAGTGCCCAATTAGAGTTTATTGGCTGAAATTGAGTGTGTTCAGAATTAGAAATGTATCTTGTTAACGCGCCTAAAATTGTAACTTCTGGAAGTAAAATCGGCTCATCTCCAGTGATTCTTTTTGCCATATTTATACCCGCGAGCATGCCTGTTGCAATTGATTCTGTATAACCTTCCGTTCCCGTAAGCTGTCCTGCAAAGAACAAGCCTTGACGCTCACGAGCTTCCAAAGTCGGATGAAGAACCGTTGGACTGTTTATAAATGTATTGCGGTGCATAACACCATAACGAACTATGTTACAATTTTCAAGGCCCGGAATTGCTTGAAGCAATTCTTTTTGTGCTCCCCATTTAAGATTAGTTTGGAAACCAACAAGGTTAAATAATGTTTTAGCAGAGTTATCCTGTCTCAACTGAACTACAGCATAGTTTTCAATCCCTGTTCTATCATCAACCAATCCGACAGGCTTCATAGGCCCAAAGCGAAGAGTATCAACTCCGCGAGAAGCAAGAACTTCCACAGGAAGACAGGATTCAAAGAATTTCGATTTTTTATCTATTTCGTGTTGCTCTATTCGAGGAGCATTAATTAGAATATTATAAAAGTTTTCGTATTCTTCTTTGTTCATCGGACAATTGATATAAGAAGCCTCGCCTTTATTATATCTTGATGCCCAAAATGCTTTATCAAAATTAATTGAGTCTACTTCTACGATTGGCGCAATAGCATCAAAGAAATGCAAGTGTTCGCTTTTTGTAAACTCTTTTATATTTTCGGCTAAAGCGTCACTTGTCAAAGGCCCTGATGCGATAATAACATTACCGTCAGGAATTTCTGTTATTTCTTCGCGAATAAGCTCAATATTCGGGTCTTCCTCAATCCTTTTTGTAACAGCCTGAGAAAAATCCTCACGTGCAATTGCTAAAGCATTTCCGGCAGGAACCGCATTTTCTATAGCGATTTTTATTAGCTCACCGCCTAACATTTCCATTTCTTTTTTCAAAAGTCCGCTTGCATTAGTAACATCAGAAGAACCTAAGCTATTAGAGCAAACAAATTCAGCACAATCAGAACCCACATGAGCTCCTGTTGTTTTATTAGGTCTCATTTCATAGAGTTTAACTTTTATACCGCGTTTTGATAATTGTAATGCAGCTTCTGAGCCAGCAAGTCCCGCGCCAATTATTGTTACACTATTCATGTTTACCTACCTGATTTCTTCCATGTTCTTTTGCATAGTATAAACATTTATCTGAATATTCAATCAACTCTTGTGCTGTTTCCGCATTTTCAGGGAAAGTCGCTACACCTAAGCTTATTGTAACATTTCCTGTTTCAGTTGCATTCAATTGAAATTCTCTTTCTGCAATCGCTTTACAAAGTCTGTTTGCGTGGTTTAAAGCTTCTTCTGCTGATGTATTAGGAAGAATAATGCTCATTTCTTCACCGCCGTATCTGCAAACAAAGTCTGTTGCACGAGAATTCTTTTTCAAAGTTTGAGCAACCTGTCTTAAAACAGCATCACCTGCCTGGTGTCCATAAGTATCATTAAACTTTTTAAAGAAATCAATATCAACAATAATTAAAGAGAAATGCTGATTATATCTTTTAGCTGTTTCAATTTGATTTCTAAGCGCATCCTGAAAATATCTGTGATTGTATAATTCAGTCAAACCATCAATTGTTGCTAATTTATATTGATACTCAAAATCTCTTGATTTGATTAAATATTTTGCAAGATAAGACAACGCAAATGCCAACACAATAGCAATTACCGGTAAAACTACAGGAATCCAAAGATTAGCTTCACTCATTACATAATAGGAAACAAAAAGATAACCTATCGTAAACAATATTGTAGAAAGAGTCGAAAATACAGTTGATGCCGAATACATAACAATTAATCCGACAACCGCAACCACAGTTAATATAATAAACGCATTTACTACCGGTGAAGTTTGTTTGATAAAGTTATTATCCAAAATGTTATTAAAGAAAGTTGCGTGAACTTCTACTCCCGGATAAACACCTTCCTGAACAGGAACACTTTTGTTATCCTGAAGTGACATTGCACTTGTACCTATAATAATAATTTTGTCTTTAAAATCTAAATTATGTACACCGGCATCCATTTCTTTAACTAATTTATACATAGGATAAACCGTATGAGTTCCGCTCTTACCATACCAGTTAAGTATCGCATCCCCATCCTTTGTTAAAGGTATTCTAACATCACCAACTTCTAATTCAGAATTTTTATTAATTACATAATCTTTAAAGTCTTTTCCTGCCACATAATGACTTGCTGCTGAAAAAGAAAGAAGCGGATAATAATCGTCTTTATACTCAACAATAGGAGATAGTTTTCTAATAATACCATCACTACTTCTTTGAGCGTTTGTTGAACCTATATTCACATTACCGTTAATAAGCTCTGCTAAAATAGGACGACAGTTAGAAAACTCTGCCTTAATCTTTGTATTAGATTTGTTATCTAAATTCAGTTTTAATCTTTCAGGCAAATCAATCGGCAATCTTACATCCGTTGTCTGATTATCAAAAGTCATACCTGTATAAATATTATCATTAGTATTCATTGCTGTAATAAGCGCTTTATCTGCGTTAGCAGTTGCTCTCATTGATTTAATAAACATCAGGTCAAAAATAATAGCCTGCGGTTTTTGTGTTTCTATATGATTAATAATATCAGCATAAACATTACGAGGGATGGGCCACTCACCATACTTATCCCAAAGCATTTCCAAACTTGCATCATCAATTTCCAAAAGCACAATATCTTTATTAGGAACTGACTGTTTATGCGCAACTTTTAGTGTTTGTCTATAATCAAATGAACGGTTTTCGGCAACTTCAAAAAACGATGTAAAAACATTTTTCAGTGTTCTGTTATTTTGAAGCAAAACAAAACCGATTAAAAGTGTTGCCATAACAAGCAGCAAGTAAGTTCCAAAAGTAAACCACTTTGTTTGTATAAATTTTTTCATTAATAACTCCCCGTTTATATTCTATTAGAAGTATAGTTAATCTTGCCCTTTTTTGCAAGATTAGAAAACACGCCTTTTTCAATAAGACTATTATTTAATTTTAAAAGTTCTGTAGAGCGGGATAAGTCTACAGGATTTAATAAATATTTAAGTAAGCATTCTTCATGTAAGTTCATAGTAATAAATACTTCGTCAAACATTGACAATTCTTTAATAATTATTAAACAGATACTATAAATGGATGATTTTTAGGATAAATGTATCAACCATTCTTTAAAACATCCGATAAAAATAATAAAAGAGGTGACAAAATGTTTAACGGTTTTTATCCAAGATACGACTTAGAAGCAAGAATTCAACACACAAAGCTTGATTCTTGGGGCTATGATATTCCATCAGCTCGAATGAATCGTGTTGAAGAACCTTCAACTGCTAATTTTTCAAGCGTTATGTCAGGACTTGTTGAAAACCTTAATACAGAAATGAACGCACCTGATAACTTGTTAAAAGACGCAATGATGGGCAATGAAAACGTAGATGTACACGACGTTATGACCGCTATGTCAAAAGCAGAACTTTCTATTACTGTAGCAACCACTGCAGTGGGCAAAGTCATCCAAGCGTATGATAAAATTATGCAATTGCAGATTTAGGCTTCTCATAATGCCTTTATATGTGTATAATGATATAGGGAAGGACATATGGACTTAAAGAGCTTATTACAAAATAAAATGGTTTTAGCAATAATAGCCGGCGGTATTGTTATTATACTGGCTCTTGGCATTATTTTGGCTGTTTCAGGCTCTAAAGGCGGTTCAGATACTAAACAAGTAGAAGTAAACGAACCTTTAAAAGAAGATGTTGACTTGCTTACAACTGATAATTTGGGTAAAGCTCTCGAAATCCAAGCTCTTCTCGCTAAACACGGAATTGTAGTTTCACGTGCCGTAGACGGTACAAAATCAGTTTTGAAATTAAAAGCAGCTAATTGTACAGCAACTAAAGGTAAATGTACCGTTGATAAACGCGATATGGCACTTATGATTATCGTTGAAAGCGGATTATACGACCAGAATGTCGGCTTAGAAGTTTTTGATAAAGGCGATTTCACTTCAACTAAAGAAGATAAAAGAATTCGTCTTGTTCGTGCTATGAACGGCGAATTAGCTCGTTTAATTAAACGAATTGACGGAATTGAAAACGCATCCGTATTTATTTCAATTCCTGAACAAACAATGTTTTCATCAATGCAAAAACCTGTAACAGCAACCGTTCAATTAACTGTGGCTGTTGGTCAGGTACTTGATATGGGTAAGATTAAAGCGGTTTCAAACCTTCTTTTAGGTAGTGTTTCAGGTTTAACTTCAGAAAACATTTCAATTACAGACACAAACGGACATGTTTATAACAGCTTAGTTAACGCTCAATCCGAAATGCTTGACAGACTTCGTGAAAACGATAAATATATGCAGGAAAAAGTTTCTGCACAATTAAACAGATTAATCGGTTCAGGCAAATATGTTGCAACTGTTTCAACATTCTTAAAACAAGCTCCTGTTGAAAGATTTACAATCGAATACGATCCAAATAGAAAAACAGCTGTTAATGAACAAACATTCTCAGAAGGTCTAGGTGACCAGACTCAGGATGTTAATAAAAACACTAATGCTGTGAGCGTATATCTTCCAAACGGTTTGCCAGCAGGAAGTTCAGACTCTTCTCAAAACAGAAGCTACTCAAGAACAGCACGTGAAACTCAATTCGGTGTAACAAAAGTTCAAACTAATGAATATATGTCACCTGGTGTTTTAGAAGAAATTTCAATCGCTGTAACATTGGAAAAAGACGCACTTCCTGTAGAATTAACTCTTGAAGAATTAAAAGAACTTGTAGCTAATGCAGCAAGTCCGAAAGCAAGCGCTGATAACGTAACAATAGCATTCGCTGAGTCTCTTGACCCATTCATGGCAGGTGATAAGAATGTTAAAGCTCCTATTAAAGCTGAACACGGAAACCCTTGGTGGTTAGCAATTGTACTTCTTGCCGGCGGATTATTCTTTGGACACAAAGCTCTTTCACAAAAAATTGCAGCTGCTAAAGCCGCTCAAGAAGAAGAGATGATTAGATTAAGAGAACAAAATGCAGCTCAAGAACAGCAAATTAAAGATTTGAGCCTCAATGCAGCAAGCTTAATCGAAAAACAATCACAGCTACAACAAGGCTTATTAGAACAACAAAACAGACCTGCTATTAAAACATCAGGAGCAGATATCAGAGATGCCTTAAGAGAACTTAAACGCGAATTTGAAGGCGTTGATGAGTCAGAAGCCGGTGAAAGAATCAGAAGCTGGATTGAACAATAAACTAAGATTCAAACGGGGTAGGGGAAAATAAAAAATGCCAATCGAAGGATTTGATTATAAAGGTTTTGCAGCATCAATGGCTGAACAAGCAAAAGAGCTTGTTCCTCAAGATTTGCAAGATTTTGAAAAAGAATATATTGTTAAAACATTAGGAAACTTTACCCTTCTTGCCGGTGAAGCGCTTTATAACGACACTTCCCTTGAACTTACACCAGAGCAAGCAGTATTTATTACTCAGGTTATTGCTGAATGGTCATTCCACAAATCTGTAGACTTGGTACATTCAGGAATTCTTCCGCAATACTGGGATAGTATTATGCAAAAAATCGCATTTACTATCTTTGAAGTTGCGAAACAGGCAATGATTCGTAAAATCCCTCAGGAACAGTTACTTCAAGCTGTTGAACACCATGTTTTAAAAGTTTACAAACAAGCTATTGAAGAACTTGAACAAAAAGGAGTTATTAACGAAGATATTAAAAACCGAGCAGAAAGCCAGTCAAACATCGACGCAATGGCGCAACAAGCCCAAGCAGAGCAACAAAGACGCCAGCAGGAAATGATTGAAGAATCAACCCGCAACGCAGAAAAAGCTCAAAAAACCCGTGAAGAGAAAAAAGCACAAGAAAAAGCAGAAAAAGAACGTGCCGCTGCACTTGCAACTATGCCGCAAGGTATCAGTCATAAGCAGATGAAACTTATGTCACTTGCTTTATTACTCAAAGTGCTTTCTCAAGACAAAGTTACAACAATTTTGAACAAATTTGATTCAAATGATTCGCTTGTCATATCTCAATATATGAACATGGCAGACTTAGAGTCACATCTTGACGGTGATTTGGTTGCAGAATGCTTAAGTGACATGAAAAAATCACTTCCTATCAAGAAAAAACTTACACAAGAAAATGTACTTGCAGACTTATTACATTTATATAAAACAAATCCAAGAGAAAAAATCGAAAAGGTACTCAAGAACGAACGTCCACTTGTAAAACGATTTATTTCACAGGCTTATGACGGAGAGTTCGGAAATCTTCCTCTAAGAGTAGCAGGAATAGTTGCAGAATACATTGAGGAAAGCGTATAATATAAAATATGATTATAAAAAAGAAAAACCTCAAAGGGGCAGGGGTAGTTGAAAAGAAAAAGAGTGTAGAAGAAACTGTTATCGAAGACAGTTCAATTCTTGCTGCTGAAAATTCTGAAACAGTTGAAACTACTGCAGAAGTACAGGTACAAGAAGAACTTCCTCCTGAAAATACTCAACCCGAACCACCTAAAGAACCTGAAGTTGATCTTTTTGATATAGAAAATATTGATTTTACTCAAAGACAAGAACGCAGAAGAGGTTCTCGCAGACGCGGTTACCGAAGAATTGATGACAGAAATCTTGTTTCACGCGCGCAGGAAGAATCCGAAAATATTAAAAAATCCGCATTTGAAGAAGGTTACAGAATGGGATTGGAAAAAGCTTCGGCAGACATGGAAGTTTTCAGAAACAATCTTGCACAATTTATGGGAGCGCAAAAAGATGTTTTTGAATATATTGCACCTGATATTCTTGAAATAAGCGTTGATATTGCAAAAAAAATCATCAAAAAAGAAGTTGAGCAAGACCCGCAAGTTTTGATGAACAGTATTGTTGATGTATTAAAAACCATTTCAAAAAACGAGCCTAAAATTACAATCAAAGTTAAACCGCAAGCTGTTCAGTTTATTAAAGATACAATTCCTAATATTACTTATGAATACGGAATTGATTCTAAAATTAATATCGTTGCTGACCCTTCTATCGAAGAAGGCGGATGCGTTTTCCAGACAAACAACGGTATTGTAGATGCTTCTATTGACACTCAATTAGAAATCATTAAAAAAGCATTGGAAGGTGTGGGGTAATAAATGGCAAACGAACAACAAAAAAACCTTGTACCTGAAATATCGCTGGCACTCTTTGTAATGACACTTGTCTTAATCCTCATTATGGAGATGCCTAATTGGGTTATCAATTTTTCAATAAGCTTAAATATTACACTGGGTATTGTCTTACTGATGATATCTTTATATGTCCAAAAACCGCTTGAATTGGCGGCATTCCCGTCCATTATTTTGATTGGTACAATGTTCAGATTGGTACTTTCTATTGCCTCAACCCGTTTGATTCTTTCAAAAGGAGACGCAGGAGAAGTAGTTCACGCGTTCGGAACATTCGTAACCGGCGGTAACATGGTCGTAGGTGGTGTAATCTTCCTAATTATTACCGTAGTACAGTTTATGGTTATCACAAAGGGTGCCGAACGTATTGCCGAAGTTGCTGCACGTTTTGCCTTAGACGCGATGCCCGGTAAACAAATGACAATTGACGCCGACTTTAACGCGGGATTAATTTCACCGGAAGAAGCGGTAAAAAAACGTGAAGACCTCCAAAGAGAATCAAGTTTATTCGGTTCTATGGACGGTTCTATGAAGTTTGTAAAAGGTGATACTATGGCAGGTATCATCATCGTTATAATCAACATTGTGGGCGGTTTATGTATCGGTTGTTTGATGAACCAGATGCCTCCGGCTGACGCGGTTGCAAAATATACGATTTTAACAATCGGTGACGGTCTTGCTTCACAATTACCATCTCTGTTAATGTCAATCGCAGCAGGTATCGTCATGACACGTGCTTCTGCAGGAAACACTTCATTAGGTGGTGATTTAACCAATCAGATTATGGCAAAGCCTTATTCATTGTTCTTTGCTGCATTGTTCTTAGGTTTGATTACAGTAACCTGTCCGATTACAGGTTTACCATTCCTGCCATTCTTAATTTTTACAATTGTTCTTGCAGTAGCAGGCTTCTCTGTATTAGTTAATGCAGACGTTCAATCACAATTGGGTCAATTGGAAAGCGTTCGACAGAATATGCAAGACTTGGTTAACCCTAATAAAATGTACGAAAGACTTGGTGTTGACGTATTAAGCTTACAAGTTGGCGCAGGCTTGCTTGTTATTGCCGACCCTGATCAGGAAGGTCAATTGCTTGCCAAAATCGCTGCTCTTCGTCAACGTGTAACAGATGAATTGGGTTACATCCTTCCAAACATCCGTATTATGGACTCATCAGCTCTTGAAGCGAACGAATATGTTATTTCTATTCGTAATAACGTTGTTGCATCAGGCTACGTTTATCCGGGCAAATATATGGTTATTGCTGACCAGTGGGATTCTGTTAAAAAGACTATTCCTGAAGATGCAATTGTCGGTGTTGACCCAACTTATCAAACACAAGCATACTGGATATCTCAAGAAGAAGCTAAAGCAACCAAAAATGTTACAGCGGTTGATGCAACAGATGTTCTTGTAACTCACTTACAAGAATGCGTACGTAAGCACGTAGATGAAGTTATGACAAAAACTGACGTACTTAAGCTTATGGAGCTTGTACGTTCACAAGACCCTACTCTTGTTAATGACTTAGTTCCTGCAATCATCTCAACATCAGATTTAAGAAAGATTTTTGTAAACTTAATCCGCGAAAAAGTTTCCATAAAAGATATTATCTTTGTATTTGAACGTTTATGCGATTATGCAAGATTTTCTAAAGAGCCTGATATTCTTTCCGAACGTCTTCGCGCAGCTTTAGGTCGTCAAATTTGTTTGAGTAATGTTGACAGAGACAAAGTTCTTTATGCACTTACTTTATCACCTGAATGGGAAAAAACACTTGATGACAGCTGTCAAAGAACTGAATTGGGAACAATGTTCCTGCTTAACCCTATGCAGGTTCAAGACCTTATTGAATCAACAGCAATGACATTAATGCGCGCTCACCAAAGCATAGGTTTACAGCCTGTAATCCTTTGTTCACCAAGAATCAGGCTGCCTTTATATCAATTACTTGAAAGACATATACCAACAATTGTTGTAATCTCTTATTCTGAATTAATTACTGATATTAAAGTAGAAGCAGTTGATACAATTGGAGAAAGCGGCGGGTACTAGTACTACAAGCGGGTTCACACTGGTCAGATTAAATGCCTTCCAAATAAAATAAAACCAACCACAACACTAATTACAGACGCAAACATCACTGCACCTGCTGAAATATCCTTTGCCATTCCGACCATTTTAGAATAACGGTTGTGGTAAATTGAATCTAATGCAAACTCTATTGCTGTATTCAGCATTTCTGACACTATTACAAGAGCAATTGCAAACAAGAGCATACAAAACTCTAATGCTGAAAAATTCAAAATATAACCTAGAATAAGAACAAAAAAAGCAATCACAATATGCACTCTGATATTCATCTCGCTTTTTAAAACTAATCTAAATCCTTTTCGTGCATTCCTAAAAGTATTTCCAAATCCCTGTGATTTAAATTTTGTCATACTCTATACTCCCCAGAGCTTTTCTTTGTTCCTCTATAACAAAATTGTACTCTTCTTCACTCTGGTGGTCAAATCCCAAAAGATGCATTAAACCGTGGCTTATCAAAAAGAATAATTCCTGTTCTTTATTAGCAGAATTACTAATATCACGATTAACTCCGTCAATTACCTTATCTAAAGCAATAACAATCTCACCGAGATTAATATCACCATCAAAAATAAAACTATTCTCGTCATCTGCAAAAATTGCAAAGGTAATAATATCAGCAGGATAATCTTTTTCCCGATAATCACGATTGAGTTCGTGAGTTTTCTCTGAATCAGTAAACACAATATCAAGAGTAATCGAATCATACTCTTTACCCCAAAGACAACTTTGTTCACCGAGGTTTGCAATATAATACTCAAGCATTCGTCGGGTTTTATCTATAACATCTTTTTCATCAACATTCCAGTCAGGAAAAATATTTTCCGTGAAAATATTATACGCTGTCAT
Organism: uncultured cyanobacterium; assembly: GCA_947073895.1. Taxonomy (GTDB): domain Bacteria; phylum Cyanobacteriota; class Vampirovibrionia; order Gastranaerophilales; family Gastranaerophilaceae; genus CAG-196. The sequence continues at coordinate 1,943 of CAMTNN010000009.1, read as the reverse complement.
TTTTCTTGTTTTCTAATTCCTTAATCTTAGACTCTAAATCCGCATCCAAAGCCGGCGGAGGAAGTGTTTCTAAACCACTTTCCTGTTTGTTCTTATCAAATTCTTGAACCAAATCATTATGATATTTGATTCTCTTATGATGCATACCTCTTAGCATTCTTGAAAGAGTTTCTGCTATAACTTTTAAATCCTTAAGCGTAAGAGGAGAATCATCGAGCTGACCGTCGTTAAGTCTTTCTTTAATAATTTTATTAATAATAGCATCAATTTCTTCGTTAGAAGGATTCTTAGCAGCTCTTACAGCTGATTCCACAGCATCAGCAATCATAAGAATAGCAGTTTCTTTCATATTAGGCTTAGGTCCAGGATATCTAAATTGTTCTTCCTTAACCTTATCTTCGCCTTCTTCTTTAAGTGCCTCATTATAGAAATAACTTACAAGACTTGTTCCATGGTGCTGAATAATAAAGTTATGAATAACTTGAGGCAGTTTTTCATCCTTTGCTAACTCTAAACCATCCTTAGGATGAGCTGTAATAAGCATTTTACTGAATCTTGGAGTACAAGTTTTGTGCGGATTATCAATACCATAGAAAGATTGGTTTTCTACAAAGAACATCGGGCGCGATAATTTTCCGATATCGTGGTACATTGTACCAACTCTGGCCAATACAGGATCAGCACCGATTGCTTCCGCTGCAGCTTCAACAAGCTGTGAAACAATCAAACTGTGGTTATAAGTCCCCGGAGCTTCTTGAAGCAAGCGTTTTAGAAGTTTGCTATCAGCAAGTTCCGCTAAACCATACGGAGTCATAACTCCAAAAGCCGTTTCAATAATCGGAAGCACTCCGAGTAGAATAATTCCGCTTATACCAAAACAGTTAAGCATAATAAAAAACATATCATGGAAAATTAAATCATTATTAATATCCATCATATATTTTTCAAGGAAATAAATTCCACCAACAATCAATATACCTGCTAAAGATATTTTTAAACTTATTATTAATAAGTCAGAACGTTTTGAAAATTTAAGTTTTGAAACCGCTGTCATTACAACAGTATTCAAAAGCATAAATGCAACAACAACTTCAATATTATAATGCATACCAATTGAAAGCAAAGCTAAAAGAATGGTTGAAGCAAAGAATGCATTTCTAGGAGTTGTAAATATTGAAAGCAAAATTGTATATGCAGGAATTGGTACTATATAAGGTGAAAAACCTGTTGGAAGAACTGCTGCTACAATAGCCGTAAACAATGTAAATGAAGACATTATGAGCATATATTTTGGGTTATAAAACTTTTTCTCAAAATTCCTTTCATATTGCAAAAATACAAAAGTAAAAAATGCAACAAGCAGGAATATCCCAAAAATTCCGCCAAAATTAACCTCTAAAACATTATATCCGGCAGCTCTAAGAGCATCACTTTTTAATTTAGTAACCGGCTCACCGTCAAATACGATTTTTTGACCTTTCTTAAACACAACTTCATAAGGTTTTACAGCATTTTGAGCATTTTTCTTAGCAATCTCTGTCGCAAATTCATCCACTACAAGATTTGGTACAATTACCTGGTTCAAAATTGCAGTAATCATATTAGCTTGAGCTCTTGAAGTTGTTGCAGGAATACTTTTTCTGATAACTGCAGATACATTATTATTTTCAAAATCTTTAGCTGAAATTCCCGTATTTAAAACAGAAGACAATGTAACTTTTGATTTATCAAAAATCGTATTCAAGTCACTATCACTTGTTTTTAAAAGATAATCAATAACTCCTCTGCGTTGGTTTTCATCAAAAAGAATACTTAATTCATCATACTTAACTTCGTCATTAACCCCTTTTTCTCTGATTTTAACAACTGATTTTTGAAGGGTCAAAAGACTTGACATAATAAAATCGTCTTCTGCCTGAGTTAAAATAGGTTCAACTGCCTGA
>CAMTNN010000008.1 GCA_947073895.1 uncultured cyanobacterium | reverse complement strand
TTATTATCCTGAAAAAATTAAAGAAGTAATTGAAAAAGAAACAAATTCTTCTGTAGTGCTTGATACGGATAAATTACAACTAACTCGTTTGCAGCGCCGCGAAATGTCACACTTGCAAAAACTTGGCAATGTGTTTAGAATAATTGAGAAGTAAGGAGAATTTTATGTATCAAGTTTATATTGACAAACCACACTATTTTGACCCTGAATTAGCAGGTGAGTTTAAGGATTTGGATAAAGCTATTGAGTTTGCCGAAAAAGAAAAAGCTTCTGATAGCGATGTAACTTATACTATCGAAGAAACAAACGGCAGTATGAACAGCTACGGTGAACAAATTACCCATGTTGTTAAAAGAGGCTAGGTGCTGCGCAAGTAGATGTTAATGAGATAAATTTTCTATTGCGCTTTGGTAGTTGTTATTGCCGTAAATATAACTTCCGGCAACAAGAGAGTTTGCGCCAAGTGAGGTACAAATTTTTGCTGTCAAATTATTTATTCCGCCATCAACCTGAATAATCAAATTTTCAGGTGCATTTTGTTTGATTACAGGAATTTTCATTGCACAATCATGCATAAATTCTTGTCCGCCAAACCCCGGTTCAACGGTCATTACAAGAACTAAATCAATTTTATCAAGATATGGAATAATATCTTCTGCAGGAGTTTTCGGTTTAATAGAAATCCCGACTTTTTTGTTAAATGATTTTATTAGTTCAATTACTTTTTCAGGTTCTTTTGTTGCTTCGAGATGAAATGTTATTAAATCAGAACCGGCATGAGCAAAAGCTTCTATATATTTTTCAGGGTTTTCAATCATTAAATGAGTATCCAAAAACATATTCGTTTTTTTGCGAATAGATTTAACAACAGGAACTCCAATTGAAATATTAGGCACAAAATGACCATCCATAACATCAATATGAACCCACTCCGCGCCTGCTTCCTGCACGGCATTTATTTCTGTTTCAAGATTCATAAAATCAGCTGATAAAATTGATGGTGAAATAATTGTTTTGTTCATAATTAAATTACTTTTTCTCTATAATTATACGATTTTTTTCTACCAAAAGAGAAACTTCATCTTTTTGAGGGTCTATCTCAAGCATTTTGAAAAACCATGGTGGAATTATCATTCCCCAGCTTCTACCCAGTTTAACAAATTTTTTATCAAGTTTAAAATTCATAACATTATAATAACATTGTTTTTAAATTTGTCTTAACTTTGATAAAAGACTTTACATTGATTTAAAACTATGTTAATATCATGTCTAAGACAAAAGGAGGGAATATAGAAGAAAATATTATTAATGAGTTTTATGCAACACTTGCCAACAGCAAATTAATCTCTGAAATCAAATCTTCATTCTTTGTTTTAACAGCGTTTACCAATGCTTTTTTAAGCAAAGATTTTGCTTTATTAGGGCTGTTGAACTCAATCATTAATTCTGCTGCTGATTTGTAGTTTGTTGCAACTTCTTCCAACGCATTAGTTGTTTCGTAGTTTTTAACAGCTTCTGCATAGTATTTTAGTGCTTTGTCATTCTTGCGGAACTGAACACAAGCATCTGCTGTATTTGAAAGCACGTAACCTTTCATGTTATTATCACTTGTCTGTTCAACAAGTTTGCGCGCTACTTCGTAGTAATCAAATGCGTTTGTTTCATCATATTTGTCAGTGAAAATATTAGCTACTCTTGTTAATGAATCGGATTGACCGATTAAGTCATCAGTTTTTCCTGCATAAGAAATTGATGTTATGTAATGTTCAAGAGCAGGGCCTACTTGATTTACGTCATCATAAATCTGAGCCATTGAGTAGTGAGCTTTTGATTTAACATTAGTATCTGTTGTATATTGAAGTGATTTGTTGTAGCTGTTTAAAGCTTGTACAACAAAATCGTTGTCATCATAAATTTTACCTATTTCAAGGCAAATTCTTGATTGAGTTTCGTTGTCTTTGATTTCGCCTGCTCTGTTGAAAGCTTCTTTAAACATTGCCATTGCTTTTTGAGGATTGTTAGAAAAAGCTTGTTTTTTAGCTTCCATAAATAAAGATTTTAATCTTGTATCTTGCGGAATAATAGTAATATTAGGTTTTGTAGAAATTTCCTGCTGTGCTTGAACAAATTCTGTTTCAAGTGTTTCAGATTCATATTCTTCTATTTCTGCAATAGGCTGTTGAGGTTCTTCTTCTACTGTTTCAGCTTTTGGTTCAGCTTCTTGAGCCGGTTCTTGTTTTTTATTATCTTCAGGGAATTTTACAAGAAAATTAGGATTAATATCTTCTGCATCATAGCTGTAGTTAATTCTCTGTAAGAATAGTGCATCAAGCCAATTCTGAACAACTTTTGACTCTTTTTTAAGAGTTTCTGAAATATATTTATCTAATAAAGATGCAGCAATTTTTAAATTGCTTTGAATTAAATTAACCTGTGGTTTAGGCTCTCTTACCTGTGCTTCAACAATTTTCAGATAATGATTAACATCTTCTTCTATTTCAGGAGGAGTTGCAATCGCTTTGATTGTATTTCTAAAATCTTTTAGAATCTGAGCGATGTTTATTTTATTACTTCTTTGAGGAGCTTTTTGGATAGGAGCAGCTTCTTGTGCTTGCTGCGGGATTGGTTGATATCCTGTTTGCGCTGCTTGATATTGCTGCGGGATTGGTTGATATCCTGTTTGCGCTGCTTGATATTGCTGCGGGTTAATTTGTCTTCCTTGAACAGGGTAAGCTCCGCCTTGAATAGGAGAAGTCTGGTTACTAAAAGCTGATTTTGAAGCATAAGCGTTTACTGCAGGTGAATAAACTGCTTGTCTTGGAGCTTCCTGAATTTGTTGAACATCTTCTGCTCTTCCGCGCGCAACAGTTTCGCGGTGCTGTTGCTGTTGTTCTTGACCGTTTTGGTTGTGTCCGTCTGCATCAGTACCGGTATTACCTGCGTTATAATTGCCTGTTCCCCTTTGTGGATAAGGGCGCGGGCGCACTGTGTTCATTGTATTAAACAAATTTACCGTCCTTCCTTAAGTGTTATCGGTATTTTGAGCTGTTTCTTGACCGTTTTATAAAAATATCATACGTTTGTATGATATTAAATTAAGGACAGTTTTAAAAAAGTCAAGTTTTTCAACTTTTGGGCGGAGCACAAAAGTTGAAACTACCAATTTAAATTATTGTTCGTCCGTGCTCCTTTTGGTGTGATTACTGGTGGGTTCGAGCCGGTTGGTTTTTTTAATATTTAGTCTCTGCCTAAAAGTTAAACTTGTTGAGAGTAATATTTATTTTACAGTCGAATCTACATAAACATTATTAAAATATTTATTAGCGACTCTTATGATATCTGAGGCTGTAACTTCGTCAATCATTTTTGTATAAGTATCTAAAAAGTCGTACCCAAATCCCATTGCTTCAAATAATCCTGTATTAGAAGCTTTTTCTGAATTTGTTTCCATTGCGATAATGAATGCACCTTTTAGTCTGTCTTTAGCGTCATTGAGTTCGCTGTCTGATACAAATTCCATTTTGAGTTTTTCTATTTCTTTTTTAATTTTATCTCTCGAATAGTTCAAAGTATCGGGATTAGTTCCTACATAAGTTATAAAATTACCTCCCAATGCTTTAGCTGAATAGCTTGAGCCGAGCTGATAAGCAAGTCCGTCTTGTTCGCGAAGGCTTTTAAATATTCTTGAGCTCATTCCGCTTCCTAAGATTGTATTAATAACTTTTAAGGTCACAAAATCTTTTTTGTTAGTAACTCCGCAGGTTTGCCAGCCAAGAAATAACCAGGCTGTCTGCAAGTCTTTAATTGTTTGTGAAGTAATTTTTGGTGAGGTTAGTTTTGTAACTTTATAGTTAGAATACTTAAATTCAGGTTGTCTTTTTTCATGCAGCATTGAACCAAAAGCATTAATCATCTTGTTTTCATCAACGTTACCATTAATTGACACAACAATATTTTTTGAATCAAGGATTTTGTTATAGTAATTCAAAATATCATTGCGTGTAAGTGATGGCAAATGTTTTTCAATGACTTTGTTTGAATGTGAATAAACACTGTTTTCAAAAATCAGAGTTTTATAATTTTCTAATGCGATATTCATTGGTATGTCACGTTTTTGTTTAATAACGTTTAGGATTTCAGAACGTTTTTTCTCAATTTCGTAGTCATCAAAAACAGCATTATTAAGTAGTTCGTTCAATATTTCAAGAGTTAAATCAATTTGTGCTGTTGTTGTTTGAACATTAACTGTAAAATAATCTTCGCTTGCAGAAGGTTCGATTTGTATTCCGTTTTCCTCCATTAATTGTGCAAGTTCTTGAGCAGAGTATTTTTTTGTACCCTTAAGCAGAGTTCCTGCTGTGAGTGTTGCTTCACCGATTTTGTTTTCTAAAAATTCTCCGCCGCGAATAATTATATCAATCGCAATGATATCATTGTTGTCGTGTTTGTTTATTAGTAATGTTGATTTATTATCGACTAAATATTTTGTTGTTCCTTTATTTTCGCTTATTTTTTGAGCAGTGTGGGTTTTTACAGTGCAAGAAACTTTCTTTTCCATAGTATTAGGAAGCACCTGTGATACAGCACTTTTGTTTACACCTAAATATTTTATTGCAGCATCTTGAACCTGTTTTGCTGTTACCTTTTTTATATTGGAAACATAGCTTCTATAAAAATCAGGATTACCTGTTAGTGCCATAATATAGCCGAGTTCTGATGCGATATTAGAAGTTGATTCTCTTGAATAATATGTTTCCTGTTCAATCATTTTTTTGGCAGTGTTAAGCTCTTCTTCGGTTACCCCGTATTTTTGGATATTGCAAATTTCTTCAAAAACGGATTTTTCTACTTTTTCCGCGTTAGCAGGATTAAAATTTGATGTGACATAGAAAATACCATCATCTCTAAAACTTCCGTTTGAAGCTGAAATAGCGTAAGCTAAACCTCTTTGTTCTTTTACATTTCTATATAATCTTGAAGTTTTTCCGCCTCCGAGGATTTGTGAAAGCACATCAAGTGCAAAAGTATCATTATCACAGATTTCCGCTCCTCTGAATCCAATCATCATATAGCCTGATTGAGTGTCAGTATATTCAACTTTTCTTTTTTGTGTGGAGAGCGGATGTTCTTTTTTGAACGAGTTTTTGATTGGTTTTTTATATTCTTGACCAAAATACTGTGCAATTTTTTCTGCTGCAACTGCAGTATCAACATCTCCGATAACAAGAGTTACCATATTTGATGGTGCATAATGTTTGTTGAAGTAATCTAAAATTTCTTCTCTAGTAATGGTTGAAATGATTTGAGAAGTTCCGATTACTTTTCTTTTGTAAGGATGATTTGTATACATCATTTCGTTCAGGTTTTCATAAACCTTTTTAGAAGGTGTGTTTCCGTCTTTGGAAATTTCTTCCAGTACAACTTTTCTTTCCTGTTCGAGTTCTTTTCTTGGAATTTGAGGATTGATTAACATATCCGAATGAAGTTCGAGTGCTGTGTTAAAGTATTCGGATGGGATTGTAATATAGTAGTGAGTGAAATCTTTGCTTGTTGCAGCGTTAATAATTGCGCCTTTTGATTCAAGGATTCTGTCAAACTCACCTGCGGGATGTTTTTTGGTTCCTTTGAAGAATAAATGTTCAAGGAAATGTGAAACGCCGTTATTTGTGTCGTTTTCGTTAATCGAGCCTGTTTTAACCCATGTATCGATTGTTACAATCGGATTATTGCGGACTTCTTGCACAATAAGAGTTTGACCGTTAGGTAGTTTTTGAACGGTAAAATCCGATGCTAAAACCGATATTGAAAACAATAAAGTACAAAAAGTTATAAGAAATTTTTTAAGCATTACACTCATCCCCTCAAATATAATTATATTTTTTATAATAATACATTGAAATTATTTTTTCCAGTTGATAAATAGGGTAATAATAAAATTACTTTTTTCTATAATATCCGTTTACTTTAGTACCATCTGCCCGTGTGTAATTGTCAACATAAATCAATTCATTATTCCTTACTCTTTTGTTAAGATTCTCAATTGTAGGCATTCCTTTTCCATCAAAATAATCATTCATAGAATTATCCAATACATATTGCGGTACATTTTTGCCCATTTTTTTGATTTCATTTTCGGTGAAGACTCTGTTTGTCGGGTTAATTAATTCTTTATCCATATTTTCAAATCTTCTTGGGTCACTCGGGTGAGTAATTAATTCTCCTTTTCGCATTTTTTCAACTATTATTTTAGCTGCATATTCTTCAAAATATTCTTTACCTAATAAATCCCAGTCTTTTTTCTTTTTCATTTCCAACATATCTTTAGCGAGTTCCCGTCCGATTTTATTGTTCCAATAATCCATATTATTTTCTCCGGGAATAGTTTCTTTTCCTTCGGTTTCGTGGTAATCTCCTGCTATTTTCGCAAAAGTTTCTCCATGATTCCATGTCATATACCATTGCATATATGCGTGTTTAAATGCGTCTGCTTCATTATTCCATGTAGCGTGTTCTCCGGTACCAATTTCAAAACCGTATTTTTTTTGAGCTTTATAGGTAGCTTCCAGTGTTTTTTGATTTATTTCATTACGCAATGGTGTTAAAATTTTATTAGCGGTATATAGCGCTGCTTTATTTATAGACATATTTCCTCCTTTTGTCATATAATTGCTTTATGAAAATTCCTTGTTTCCATAAATATTTTAGTGTTAACTTTTTTATTTATTTGATATTAATAACTGCTCTTTTTTATTGTAAAGCCTGTATTAGAGCTCAAGAGTTTGTATTTTACCCGTGTGATACAGTTATTAATTATTTTGTTGCATATCAATTTCCACAAATAGCAACGATAAATGGTTTAGCTATTTTAACAGAATATATTTTAAATAAATTTGGTGTCATTCAAAAGCATTGTAATGTTATAAAATCAAAGCCTATTCGAATTATTATATATATAATTACTATTATTTTATTTTTAGTATTTATTATATATGCATCACTAATTTACTTATTTATATTTTTTGCTTCTAAACCGGATTTTTTTGATGATTAATAAAAATTTAGTAGTAATTAATTTTATTTATAGACATATTTCCTCCTTTTGTCATATAATTGTTTTATGAAAATTCCTTGTTTCCATAAATATTTTAGTGTTAACTTTTTTATTTGTTTGATATTAATATCAGCCATTCTTTATTGTAAATATTACATTTTTAATCCACTTGATATGATTTGCTGTCCGAAAGCCAGATTAGTTAGCAATTTTGTTGTATATCAACTTCATAAAATAGTATCAATAAATGCTTTAGCTATTTTAGTCGAGCATATTTTAACTAAACTGGGTGTTGTCAAAAAACATTGCGACGTTATAGAATCCAAGCCTTTTCGAATCTTTATATATATAGTTACAGCTGTTTTGTTTTTACTGTATGTACTTTTCGTTTCTGCACTATATTTATTTATAATTATTCCTACAAGAATGGGGTTACTTGATGATTAAATGTATTTTAGCTTTTCCAAGTGCTTAGCATATATTATCATTATTACATGTTTTTAAATTTTTCATGAAATATTAATAATAATTTAATATTTGTTTTTGTGTTAATATTATTAAACAAAGAAAGGATGTGTGTATGAGAATATCTCCAATCAATAATGTTTATCAGAATTATAATAATTCATTCAAAGCAAAACCTGTACAATCAATGGTTTCCAAAATTGCTCACAAAACACTTTTGCCAACAGCGGTTTGTGCTTATATTATGTCACCGTTATTGGAGGTAAAAGCTCAGGAACCGCAAGAAGAAGTTCAGTATAAACAAGAATTCGTGATGGATAAGAAAAAATATACAATGACTTATGTTAATTCAGCAGAAGAATTTGGCGAAAACGCTGTTTCTGACATATATTTTACTCCTAAAAAGTCAAAACAACCGGAATTGAGACTGGAAAATGTTTATAAATACGTGGAAAATGATTCCAGTTATAATGTAACTGCAGAAGTAACAGAATTAAAAACAGGAAAAGTTTTTAATATTGATTTACCGGAAGAAATTGGTGACGAGCTTTTGGATTTATATGATGGCAAAACTGATTTATTTGTTATTCCGGGCTCTAATACTTATAGCGAAATTAATGTAAATGATTAATGTTAAAATTATTTAACCACTTGATTAATTTGCTTATATATATTAGAATTTCTTTTATATTGGAATAGAGGATATTTAATTTCTATGAAAAAAGCATTACTAATTGCGTCTGTTTTGTTTATTGCAGTTATTTCAACTGCTTGTATAAACAATATCGCGGTTCAGGAACTTAATAATAAAGCGGCTGAATATATGCAAAAAGGTGATTATGAAGCTGCTGTTAATAGATTGCAGGCAAGCATTGATTTAGATGCAACAATGTATGAAACTTATTACAATCTCGGTATTGCAGCAACTCAGGCTAAAAAATACGATATTGCAATTGAAGCTCTTCAAAACGGTTTAAAACTTAAACCTGATTATGTTGATTTTTATTATTCTTTAGGTGCTGCTCAGTATGAATATGCAAATGATTTAGCAGAAGATAAAACCGAAGAAGATGAAGCTAAGAAACCGTCTGAGGAAGATTTACAAAAATCAGAAGAGCTTAAAAAGTCTGCTTTAGAAAACTTGGAAAAATATCTTGAACTCAAACCTCAAGCAGAAGATAAAGAAACTGTTCAAGCTTTGATAAATGATATTAATAAAGTTGAAGATAAAACAGAAGAGAAAACAGAAACAATAGTGGTAGAATAATGTTTGCCTCACATTCTCAAATTTTATGCACTGTTTTTGGTGTGAACATATATTTTTACGGTGTAATTTTAGCACTTGCTATTGTTGCGGGAACTTTTGTTTCCGATTATTTGGGTCAAAAATATTTTGAACTCAAAAAAGAAACAATTATTGACCTTGCTCCTTATTTGGTAGTTTTCGGAATAATTGGCGCAAGGCTATATTATTGTATTTTAAATTATAGTTTCTATATGCGTTTTCCAACTGAAATTCTTGCAATACGCCATGGCGGTATTTCGATTCATGGCGCAATTTTGGGCGGATTAATCGGATTATTTATTTTTGCAAAACGCAGAAAAATTTCCGCACTCAAGCTTGCAGATGTTTCTGCTATCGGTCTTGTTCTAGCTCAATCAATCGGAAGATGGGGTAACTTTTTTAACTCGGAAGCGTTTGGTACTCCGACAAATTTACCGTGGAAATTGTATATAGCACCGCAATATAGACCGATTCCGTATACGGAAGTTAATTATTTTCATCCGACTTTTTTGTATGAAAGTATTTTGGATTTAGCAATATTTGGAATTTTGTTTTTTATTGTTAAAAAAGGTTGGAATAGAAAAGAAGGAAATTTAGCACTAATTTATTTAATTCTTTATTCTTTTGCGAGAATTTTGGTTGAAACTCTAAGAATTGATAGTGTGCGTGATATTTTTGGAATTCCGGTTGCGATATTTGTTTCAATATGTATAATTATCGTAGCTTCGATATTATTATTTGTAAGGAAAAGATGAAAGCAGTTTTATTTTACGGACCACAGGATATAAGATACGAAAATACAATGATTAAACCTTTAGCAAAAGGTGAGATACTTGTTAAGATTGAGGCGGCTTTGACTTGTGGAACGGATGTTAAAACTTTTAGACGCGGTCATCCGGTTTTGATTAAACAAATTCCGTCAGGCTTTGGGCATGAGTTTTCTGGTATTGTTTCAAAAGTAGCAGATGATGTTACTAATGTTAAAGTTGGTGACAGAGTTGTTTGTGCTAATTCTGCTCCTTGCGGTGAGTGTTTCTATTGTAAAAGGGAAGAATACAATCTTTGTGAAAATCTTAATCTTTTAAACGGAGCTTACGCAGAATATATTGTTGTTCCTGAAAGAATTGTTAAAAAGAATACATTAATTTTACCTGATAACTTGCCGTTTGAAAAAGCTGCTTTTTCAGAACCTCTTGCAAATGTTGTTCATGGTGTTGAGAGAACAGATATTAAAGCAGGTCAAACAGTTGGTGTAATCGGTATTGGGCCGATTGGTTTAATGTTTGCGCGTTTAGCTAAACTAAAAGGCGCAAGAGTTATTGCTGCCGGCAGAAATCCTATTAAACTTAGATTGGCGGAAGAATTTGCTTATGCAGATGAAGTGGTTGATTTAACAAAATATCCGAATCCTGAAAAGATTTTTAGAGAGTTTTCGGACGAAAAAAAAGGTTTAGATGTTGTGGTAGAATGTGTTGGACTTCCTGAAATCTGGGAAAGAGCGTTTTCTTGTGTGCGTCCCGGCGGTACGGTTCACTTCTTTGGCGGTTGTAAGTCAGGTTCTACAGTAAGTTTTGATACAACAAAAATGCATTATGGCGATATTAGATTGATGAGTGTTTTTCATCATACTCCGAAGTATTTCCGTCAAGCACTTGAATTAATTTCATCAGGCAAAGTTGAAGTCGAAAAACTTATTACAGAAACTTTACCGCTTGAAAAAGTTGAATACGCAATGGAACAACATATTGCGGGTAATGCAATTAAGTTTTTAATTAAACCTTAGTATTTAAATCTTGCCGATGACGTGTTTCATCCGGTAATGTTCTAATTTCATTGAGCAAATCTTTTACTAATGCAAAAGTTTTAGGAAAGTTTGTTTCAATGGACTCTTGTGCGTGATATTCTTCTCCAAGCATAATTAAAGTGTATGCTTCGGCAAAAAATTCATTCACATTAGTTGCACAATAATTTTTATTTCTATCAGAGTGTACATTATTTGTTAGTTTTTCTTCTTCAAAACTGGAGAATATTTCTGTTCTTTCACTCAAATATTTGCGGTTTTCAAAAATATGGTCAACTGCATGACCCAATTCATGTACAATAGTATCAGTTGAAAAAGTGCCATTGTTTAATGACATAGAATCAGTATTTGGGCAAAATAATCCGTTAGTGTTGTTTCCTACCTTGTTTGAATTGTAAAGAGCTTCAATGCTCATATCTTCTAATACTTCTGCAGGCATACTTTGTAATCTGATTAAAAATAAATATTGTTGATTTTTAGGAAAATTTTTAATTAAAGACTGTGTATCAATGACAGATTTTCTATTAGTGTTTAAATTAGTAATATAAATTTTATCATCTTCCCAGCTTACATCATAGGAATCTCCGGTGTGATACTTATTTGTAACTTGTGTTTTAATAGAAAGATTATTTAGTCCATCTTCATAGATTTCTTTTAAGATATTTTCTATTTCATTTTCATCTATTTTATATTCTTTGCTATATTTTTCCAGAGAAACTTTTTCTAGGACTTCTAAAATATTATCTTTATCTAATCTGTCAGGAAGTTTATCCGAATCAGATTTATCAGGGTTTTGAATTACATTGCCGTTTTCATCATAATGTGTAATAGTATAATCTTTAGAAATTATTTCCTGTACTTGTCCGTTTAAATAATATTTAATATAAATATGGTTATCATCAGGTATGTTACTTGATTTTAGTTGTCCATTTTCATAATAAGATTTTTCATATCTGTTTTCCAATTGATATTTTATTTGTCCGTTTTCATAGTATTCTGCACGATTTCCGTTTATTTCATGTTTTTCTTTTATATTGCCGTTTTTATAATAACGCGTTAAAGATGTGTCAGAATTTTTAACCTCATATACCTCTCCAGATATATAGTAACTTGTAGAAACTTCATTTTTATCATTTGTTTTAATTTTACCATTTGGATAATAAAAAACAGTTTCGTTTGTTTTAGTATTTATACTATTTTTAATTGTTCCATCTTCATAGTAGCTAATAGTTTCATTTTCTCTGTATTCAGTTTCTATATTACCGTTAGGATAATAAGAGTTTGGAATTTTTTTATCTTCTGAAGAGTAGGTGGTTGGAATACTTGAAAAAAGTTCTTGAATAAAAAATACAAAATCTCTTTTATTAATATTGTTATTTTTTAACTCGGGAGTTTGTTCAATTATTTTATTTGCAGTTTTTTCATTTAAAACAAAGCCATCTCCGAGTGGTTCTGTATGGCTAAGTACGTTTTCAAAAATGTTTTTTATTTCGTTTGGATTAAATTTCCCATCATTATTTTTGTCAAAAATAGGCAAAAATTTGCTGCAAAAACTAATTTCAGGGTTTTCAATTTCATAATCGTTATTGCAATTTTGGAATTTATTAATAATATCTTGGTTTATTTTAAAATAAATATCTTCCAAACCCATTTTACTTATCCTGTAATACCAATAAGTAATTTATCTTACTTTATTTTCATTTCCTGCAACAAGTCTTTTGATGTTTTCTCTGTGAAGGTAAATAATATAAACTGCACCTAATGCGCAATATCCGATATATGCGATTGGTGCACCCAAAAAGTACATTACAAACGGAGAAATAAATAAAGCAATCATTGAACCTACAGAAACGTATTTTGTCGCGTAAGTAATAATTCCCCAAACTACAGCGATAATTAAACCGACCATCCAGTTAAGAGCAAGAATTGTTCCTACTCCTGAAGCAACTGATTTTCCGCCTTTGAATCCTAAGAAACATGATTTGCTGTGCCCGATAATAACTGCAATAGCTGCAATAACAGGAGCAAGCCCAAGTGAAACACCTGCTGTAACAAAAAGTTTAGCTAAAACAACAGGAAGAGCGCCTTTTATTGCATCAAGTGCCATTACGATAAAGAACCATTTTTTCCCAAGTACACGTTTTACATTTGTAGCGCCTGTTGAGCCCGAGCCTACTGTTCTTATGTCCTGACCTGTTTTAGTTTTTACAATTATGTATCCTGTTGGAATTGAACCTATTATATAAGCTAAAATTAATGTTGCTGTAAGTTGTAATATAGAATTAATCATACTTTCTCCCTAGAATCTTTGTTCCATTTTTGTATTAGCTAAAATAACAGCGGAAATCATTAATACACAACCCAGGATTTCGCGTGTTGTCATAACTTCGCCCAAAATCAGTGCGCCTCATACTACTACAAAAACCGATTCCAGACACAGAATCAATGTTGCTAAGATAGGAAGTGTATATTTTTGTCCGTAAATTTGTAATGTATAAGCGATACCACAAGTGATTATACCTGAATAAATAAGCGGTATTTTACAGTCCATAATACTTTGGGCAGTAGGTGTTTCCATAAAAAACATCGGGATTAATGAAAGTAGACCGACTACTAAAAATTGCATACAAGACATTTTTACAGGATGAACCTTTTTTGAGTAATGGTCAACTACGATAATATGAACCCCATAGAAAAACGCTCCGACAAGAGATAAAATGTCATAAATATTTATTCCGCCGCCTGATTGGTAGCATAATAAATACAACCCAAATACTGCCATAATTATGCTCAAAATAACGCGTTTAGCAATTTTTGCGCCCAAAAATACAGAAATAATCGGTACGAAGATTATGTATAAAGCTGTAATAAATCCTGACTTACCTGCTGTAACATACTGAATACTATATTGCTGTATTGATAAAGCTGTAAACATAGCAAGACCACAGAACAAACCAGCTTTTACAAGATTAATTCTCTGATAGAATTTTTTTGCAGCGCTTCGCATATCGGGCTTGCAATATTTTACCCAAAAAATAACTGGAATAAGGCTTAAACAACCAAGAAAACTTCTTGCGGCGTTAAATGTAAACGGCCCAATGTGTTCCATTCCTGCTCTTTGAGAAACAAATCCAAGTCCCCAGATAAGAGCTGTTATAAATAATGCAATGTTCGCGGAGATTCTATTTTTCATAAGGTTATTATAGCATAAAAAAACGGGTTCAATTGTTTCAACCAATCTGAACCCGTTTGCAATTATGTGCGCAGCACTAGATTCTATTGTGCCATACGCCGCCTGTTCTGTCTACAAGAGCGTCGTAGCAAGACCAAAATCTAAAAACGCCTGTTAGACCAAGTACAGCGTGAGTAACGTTTTTGTCTACCGGCTGGTCGTTAATTAACTGACCTAAACCAGGCCAAACGATTAATGATACTGCTGCAGCACCTACTGAACGTCCTGAAATTTTACCTGGAGTTCCTTCTGTTCCTTTTGCGAATGCAGGTGTTGCCATTGTTGCTAAAACTGCAACTAAAGCCATTGATGTTAAAATCTTTTTCATATTTCCTCCTTATTCAATTCCCAACCAACATGAACCCATTTGTAACTTGTTCAAAAGGTGCACGGACAAGTTAACAAAATCAGCTGGTAGTTTTATAAAATGTGCACCGTCCCTTGTTTACGTGCGTAGCACTAGTATCTGTCAGTTACCCATAACAAGTGGTATCCGAATTGTGTTTTTACAGGGTCTGAAACTTCCCCGAGTTTTCCATTGAATGCGTAATCTTCAAACGGTTTTACCATTTGACCTTTGCCAAAACATCCCAAGTCGCCGCCGCGTTGACCTGACGGACATTTTGAATAAATTTTTGCATAATATTTGAAATCGTCCAATGTTTTTATCTGACTTTTTAATTTAATTGCATCCATTTCTGTCGGCACTAAAATATGGCAAGCACAAGCTGTTGAAGCTTCTTTTGCCTGAACAGACGCACAAACGCATAACATAAATAATAAGCTCAATATTTTCTTCATAATAGTTTACCCCTCAACTAATAATTTAGCTTGTTTCCATAAATCGTTAAATTCGTCAAACGAGTAATCTTCCAATGGTTTTGTGGCTATTTCTTCCATTTTCTTGAAACGTTTTGTGAATTTTTTGTTAGCTCTTAATAATGCTTGTTCAGCATCAATCTTATACCAGCGTGCAAGATTAACGGTTGCGAAAAATATATCGCCCATCTCATCTTCCATCTTGTCTTTATCACCTGATTGAACAGCTTCTTCAAATTCTAAGTATTCTGATTGAATACATTTATGCAGACTTTCGACACAATCCCATTCGAATCCGACTTTTACAACTTTTTTACTTATTTTTTGAGCAGCCATAAGTGCTGATTGTGATTTTGAAACTCCGTCAAGCACGGATTTGCGGTAAGTTTTTTCTTCTTTTTTAAGCTTGTCCCAGTTATCCAAAATATCTTTTGTTGAGCTTACTTTTGTATCGCCAAATACGTGAGGATGGCGATGAATAAGTTTTTCGGATAACTCACGTGCAACATCCTCTATGTCAAACTCGTTATCATCTTTGGCGATTTGTGAGTGCAAAACAACTTGCAAAAGCACGTCGCCTAATTCTTCTCTTAAATTTGCAATATCACCGTCGTCAATTGCATCAACAGCTTCGTAAGCTTCTTCAATCATATTAGGACGCAAAGACCTGTGAGTCTGCTCTCTGTCCCATTGGCAACCGTGTTCACTTCTTAATGTCGCAACGATATCAACTAATCTTTCTAACTGTGGATATTTCATATCCTAATTATACATTAAACATTATTTTTGTTAGCAAAAATTTTGTGAGCTGCAAAAGCACCAACTCCGGTAATAACACCAGCGATTGCGGCATATTTTGCAATCATTTTGCCTTTAACGCCCTTCATTGAATCTTTGATTGAATCAAAAACTTCTTGTGAAACACTATCTGCTTTTTCGAATTTTTTACCTTCTTTGTTCCAGCAAGCCTGAATTTTGTTTTTCATATCCTGATATCGAGTGTCGTTACCTGCTTTAATTTTTGCTTTGATAGCGTCTTTGTTAGCAGATAAATTCTCTTTTGTTACGTTTTGCAAGAATTCTTCCGGAGTATGACCGAGTTCGGCACAAACTTTGTTCATTGCTTCTTTGTTTGTATCAGCTAATGTTTTTAATTCTGCTGGATTTGACACTTTATCAATTCCTTTTAATAACTCAAGTCCTTGTTTATACGCATTTTTTTCTGCGTCCGGAGCTTTTTCTATTGCGTTATTAAAAACTTTGCGTGTGAAAGAGTCTGTTGCTTTGCCATCTTTTGAAACAAACGGATTAATTTTGCTTCCTGCAAAACCGCCTGCTGCAGCACCTAGAACTAAGCCACCTGCACCATAAGGTATTGATGAAGGCTGTTTTTTTGTCATACCGTCATACATTGCAGGTTGTTCGTAGCCATAAGTCAAAGGCCCTGATGGATAAGAATAAGTCATAACACACTCCTTGCTTTCACACATTTATATTAAGTCAAACACAAGAAAAAAATTGCTATTAAACGGATAATTGTAAAGTTTTGTTTAGATTATAATAAATATGGAGGGATATTTATGAATACAAAAATTTTAAAAATATTTGGCGGTTCAATTTTAGGCTTATACGCACTTTTTTTACTTGCACCTTTTGCAGTTAATCCTGTTGTTAATAAATATATTCCACAGGTTAATGAAGAAATTTATAAGGCAACCGGATTAAAATCTAAGATTGAAAACGTAAAATTCATAACCACTCCAAAGCTTACTGCAGGGGTTAAGGTTGAGAAATTTGAAATCGAAAATTTGATGAAGGCTGATAATTTTCGTGTAAAAATGTCTCTTCTTCCGCTTCTTGCAAGAAAAATTGAAGTTGATGTTGTTAGTTTAGATAATCTTGATGTGACTTTAGGGGTAAATAAAGACGGTAGTTTTGCCGGAATTGAAATTCCTGAGTCAGAGTCTGCTGAATCTGAATCAATGGAACTTCCTTTCGGATTTAGACTTTCCAATCACCTGCCGGATATTAGAGTCGGGGCTTACAATATTGATATAAAAGACCTTTCTGCCGGTAAATCTTATGTAATCAAAGGGGACAAAACTGCTGTAACTGATTTTATACTTGATAAAAGTATTAAAATTTCAGGCACAGGTTCTATGACTTTGGCTGATAGAGAGCAGTTTAAATATAATGTGAAGATTAATAACAAAATTATGCCTGATTTGAATTTGCATGATTTGGTTTTCAATCCTCAACCTCAAGAAGAAAAGCCAAAACAAGAGGCTGTTCAATTCAATATTATTGATATTTTCAAAGGACTTTATGATTACAAAATTACGGCTAATGCTGATGTTAATTTGACTATGCTGAAAGACCATTCAAATGGTTATGTTAAAGTGGATAATCTTTCTGTTATCGGACTTCCGGCAAGTGATATTTCTTTGAATCTTAAAAATAAAAAAATTAATATTGACTCAAATATTTATACAGCTCAGAATGAAAAATCTGTTCTGTGCGGGGTTTTAGCAGAAAAGAAAATTGATTTGAGTTTTAAATCTAACGTTGCGCTAAATAATATTATAAAAATAGTTAATGCTTTAGCTATGACTTTCAACATAAACGATTTACAAACTTTGACTGCAAACGGAAAACTTGATGCGGATTTCAATATCAAATCAGATATGAAAAAGGTTTCTTCAAACGGTTATTTAAAAATTCCGTCTGCAAAACTTCGTTACGGTTTGTATGATGTAAATATTGACTCAATCAATGCCGATATTGCACTGGATAATAACAATATCAATATTAAAAATGTAGGATTTTCTATCTTTAATCAGCCTTTAAAATTCTATGGAACAATTTCTGAAAAAGCTGATGCTGACCTGCATTTACTTGCCAATAATTTAAATCTTCGCGAACTTGTTGTGGCTTGTGGTCAGGCAGCATTATTAAAAGATAACAGTATCAGCGGGAATGTAACTTTGAAGGCTGATATTGTAGGTAGATTGGATAAAATAAACCCTACTGCAAAAGCTCAATTGAATAATTTATTGGTCAAAAATATTCCTGCAAATATTTCTGTTTCTATTCCTTCTGCTGTGGCAAATATTAATCAGGATGTTATCGAGATTACTCAAACTCCTGTTAAGATTGAAAATATTAATTTTAATGTAAGCGGTATAATCAAGAATTATTTAACAGAGAAAATTGCTTTGAATTTTGTGACAACAGGCGATATTAAATCAACTTTGACAGGCGATATGAATGCTGTTAAACAAACATTAAATCTTATATTTAACGCTCAAGATTCTTCTATTGTTGTGCCGATGTTTGATAAATCAAAAATGACATTTAATGGAAATATTGGAATTACAGGCAGTATGATGAATCCGATTTTAACAGGAACTGTGAATGTTCCGAGTTTGAATATTCCTGAGATTCCTGTAGTTATTAATGATTTGAGTGCAAAACTTAACGGAACTATTCTTAACGGTACAGCTTCGGTTAAGAAATTTTCATCAGGAGGAATTGTCGGGGAAGATATTACATCAGCTTTTTCTTTGAAAGGCGAAAATTTCTATTTGAATAATCTTGCAGGAAGTGCTTTTGATGGAAAAATTGCGGGTAATATTATTTATAACTTGTCAAATGCAAAAACTACAATTGATTTCAAAGGCGAAGGAATGAATGCTGAAAAAGCTGTTCTCGGCGCAGTTGGTATAAAAAATGCTCTATCAGGAACACTTGGATTTGACACAAAACTAACGCTTACAGTTGCTGATTACAATGATATGATGCGCTCAATGAAAGGAAATTTATCATTCAAAGTTGCTGATGGTTCATTTGGTTCAATCGGTAGATTGGAAAACTTGTTTGGAGCAGATAACATTGCATCAAATTCCATTTTAAAATCAACTATTGCGACAATGTCAAACCTTGCCGGTATTAAAAATACCGCAAAATTTGATTACATAGAAGGTACAATGAGTTTTACTAACGGCTGGGCGGATATTAAATCAATCAAAAGCACAGGTGCAACTCTTGCATACTTTGTTTTTGGTAAATATAATCTCGTAAACGGTACAACAAATGTTACTGTTTTGGGCAGATTAGACTCTGCTGTAGTAGCACAACTCGGGCCTCTTGGGGATTTATCTGCAGAAAAATTATTGTCAGTAATTCCAAAATTCGGTGCACTGACTGCGTCTATAGCGAATTCAATAACAACTGACCCAAAAGGTGAACGTACATCCGAAATCCCTGTTTTATCAGGAGGAAGTACAGGTCATAAAGACTTTAAGGTAATGTTTAACGGCGGATTGGAAAGTAAAAGTTCTATCAAGTCTTTCAAATGGCTTACAAAAGTTGATACTTCGGCTTTGGAAGTTAAAACAGCAGCTGAAACTATAAAAGATTTGAAAACGGCTGTGAATGAAGATTTAACAAATACTGTGAAAAATGTTTCTGAAACTATTTCAACTCAAAAAGATGCGCTCAAAACAACGGTAACAGATTTGAAAAATCTGTTCAAAAACAAGTAAAATGTAAAAACATTGTTACATCTTTGAATAAAATCTTTGTTGATTGTAAAATAGAAAAAAGGGAGCAAAGAGTAAAAATGAATTATCATAACATTACAAAAGAAGATATGCTAAACGGTGACGGATTAAGAGTTGTTTTATGGGTTGCGGGATGTACGCACCATTGCAAAAACTGTCAGAATCCGATTACGTGGGATGTATCAGGCGGTCTTCTTTTTGATGATGAAGCAGAAAAAGAACTTTTTGATGCTCTTAAAAAACCTTATATTTCAGGAATAACTTTCTCAGGCGGTGACCCTTTGCATCCGTTTAACAGAGAAGAAGTTTTCAGATTAATTAAAAAGATTAGAACAGAGCTTCCTAATAAGACAATATGGCTTTATACCGGTTTCTTGTGGGAAGAAATTAAAGATATTCCTGAACTTGCTGACATTGATGTTTTATGTGAAGGTAAGTTTGTAGAAGAACTTTTAGATAACAAGCTTCACTGGGTAGGAAGC
>CAMTNN010000007.1 GCA_947073895.1 uncultured cyanobacterium | reverse complement strand
CCGACTCTCAATTTAGGGATTATATATCGCCCCAGAAAATACCCTCCCGCATAGAAAGCATAGCCTATCATAATCCTTTTTGAAACAATTCCCAACGGATCGCTGTTCTGTGCCACAAGAAACGGTATACTCCCCAATATAATCCCGCTGATTATATAGATAATATTCTCGTATTTTCCTCTCAGACAATAAAATAAAACTTCTACCAGAAAAAGCGTTGTCAAAACCCATATTGCAAATATTCTTGTTAACCGCGGACTTTCCGATAACAATCAAGATGCAATGAAAAAATACTTAGACGGATGCAAAGCCGGTGATACAAGATTTACCGGTGAAGAAGCTATTTCCGCTATAAAATCGGCAGGAGGAACACCTGTATGGGCACACCCGCTGGGTGGAGAAGGCGAAAGACATTTGTCTAAAGAAGAGTTTTTACCAAAACTGGAAAAAATGAAAAGCTTTGGAATCGAAGGACTTGAATGCTACTACTCACGCTATAATCAGGAAGAAATAGAGTTTCTTGTTGATTGTGCAAAGAAATTTAACCTTGCAATAACAGGCGGAAGCGACTATCACGGTTCAAACAAAAGCGTAACAATTGCTAAACTCAATGTAGAAAATATTCCGGTAGCAAAAAATCTTTTCACAGGGTTTAGTGTTATAAAGGAGTAGTCATGCAAGTAAATAATATACAACAAAGTCCTGCTTGCAACGGCAGATTCAAAAAAACTGATGCTCTTGATAAAGCAATAAATAACGCAAAAAAACGTGATTTAGTTAAATTTGAAAAATTATTACAAAAAATGCAAGGTGTAAATGATACCTGGGAATATTCTTTGAAAACAGCAGATTCCTTCGACGCAGATACATTATTAACAACAAGAAAAGTTCTACTCATATCTAATAGCAATAATTGCTATAGTGAAAGATCTGTGGGAGAAGAAGTCTTAAGATTTTTTGGTGATAAAAAAGGCAATTGTTATAAAAATGCCCTTAGAAACACTTGCGATTTAATAAAAGACGACTATAAAAAAGCTGAAAAAGAAAAACCAATTAACTCATTAAAAGAAAGAATTAGTCGCTTATTATTTCCTTCCAGCTCGTAACACAGAAACCATAAGCCCCACAGACATTAAAACAGGATAAAACATTCCTTTTAATATTGTAAACGAACTTGCACCAATAGAAGCTGCAAGGCTTGTTGCAATAAGAATTTGTGCACCATAAGGAATCAACCCTTGAACAACACAAGAAGTTGTATCTAAAAGGCTTGCAGTTCTAACCGAATCAACCCCATGTTTTTCGGATAATTCTCTTGCAATCGAACCCGAAGTTATAATCGCTACAGTATTATTCGCAGTAAAGAGGTTAATAAGTCCTACAAGAAAACAAATTCCCATCTCACAAGTTCTCTTATTCTTAATCCATCTACCTGTTTCATTAATAATAAATGTTATTCCGCCGTTATACCTTACAAGAAGCAACATACCGCCTGCAAGCATTGCCACAATAATAGTTGTAGCCATACTAATTGTTCCATCGCCAATATATCCGAACACATCAAACAAGCCGAAGCTGTTATGTGCTAGTCCGATTATTACATTCAAAATTGTTCCAAAAAACAAAAGAAACATTACATTTACCCCGCAGATTCCGAGAATTAGGAGTAAAATATAAGGACTTACTTTAATATAGTTATCAAAAGTCAACGAAACAGTCGTAATATCACCATTAGTGCCGGTAAAAATCGGAAATGTGTATAGTAAAATACATAAAATCGCAGGAACCGTAATTATTCTCAAATTACTAAGCATTTCATCACGCATACTAACATTCTGGGTTCTGCTTGCAGCAATTTTAGTATCGGAAATCAACGACATATTATCCCCGAACATTGCTCCGCCAACTGTTGCACCAAGTACAAAAGATGGATTTAATCCAAAAGTTTGAGAAATTGATACTGCAATCGGAACAATTGCCGCAATCGTACCGCAAGAAGTACCAATTGATAATGAAATAAGAGCAGAAATTATAAATAAGCCTAATACCATAAACTGTGCAGGAATAAAATTCTGAGCAATTAAAACAGCAGACTCGATTCCCCCGACAGCCTTTGCACTAGCAGTAAATGCGCCAGCCAAAACAAAAACCAGACACATAATCATAATATCCTTGTTTCCCATACCAAGAGCAAAGAGTTCAATTTTTTTATTGAGTTTTTCTTTATGGTTAAGAGTTAACGCAACACCAGACGATATCAAAAACGCAACAGTCATAGGCACTTTCGAAAAATCTCTTGTCCACAGTGAAAACCCAAAATAAAAAAGCACAAAAACAATAAATGGTATTATTGCCTTAAAACTGGATTCTCTCCACTGAAGATTTTGTTCCTGTTCCATTAATATATCCTTTGCTAATAAAAAAAGCCCCGAAGGGCTTCTAAAATTCGGAAACGGTGGGATTCGAACCCACGATACAGGTTACCCCATATAACACCTTAGCAGGGTGCCGCCTTCAGCCGACTCGGCCACGTTTCCTCGTTAAAATAATATTAACACAAAAAACTTTTTTTTAAAAGTCTTTTTTCATTTACTCCAAATACAAAGACGGTCAAGCAGAAACCCGACCGTCAAAACTATACTCTCAGCCATTCTCATTTAAAATCAGTCAGACCGATTACTTCACAGCCTGCAGTTTTACCTGAACTCCTGTTTCAGCGTTCACAGTCACTGCATTGGAAATCGCCATCGCTCTGCGCTTTTTGGCTCCTCTTAATATAAATTCAACACCTGAAAAAGTGTTATTAGTCGGGGTAGTAATTTTTTTCAACATATCCTAAGTTTTCCTTTCCGATAAAATCTTGTCTGTGTCATGTATATCGGCAATTTTTAGAAAAACTTTAGGATTTTGCTTCCTATTTTTACAATTCGTTACAAATCTAAACTCTTCTTGTAGACTTCATTTTTATTGAAAGCAAATAAAGATGAAAGAATAACAGATATTTCTTTATCCTTAAAACCTTTTGATTTTAATTCTTTAATTTTGAATTCCAAATCACCTGTGCTGACATCTTCATCTGCGTAAATCATACAGATAATTTCACCCTTAATCCCATCTTTAAAATGGTCTAGTACATTGGAAATCGAATCAACAACCACTTCTTCAAACAGTTTGGATAACTCTCTTCCGAGAGCAATCTTAACTTCTCCGCGAATATTTTTAATTACTTCTAAAGTCTTTAAAATTCTTTCAGGTGAATCATAAAAAACCATATTGTGAGCTGAATACTTTTTAACTACTTCCTCAATCTGTTTTTGACTTCTTCCAATAAACCCGATAAACGTAAAATCTTCACCTTCACGCGGAATCTGTGATAAGAAAGTAGTTACAGCACACGCACCTGGTAGCGATGTTACAGAAAATCCGTTTTTAATAAGTTCAGGCACAATAACTGCACCGGGATCACAAATCATAGGAGTTCCAGCATCGGAAACAAGAGCAATCTTTTTACCTTCTGAAAGTTCTTTCAAGAAAAAATCCACCCGCTCGCGCTCATTATACTTGTGATACGAAATACACTTGGTGCGTATTTCATAATGATTTAATAGTTTTTGAGTAACTCTTGTATCTTCACAAGCAATCAAATCAACGCTTTTGAGGATTTCAACAGCTCTAAAAGTAATATCTTTAATATTTCCGATTGGAGTCGGTACTACATAAAAATCAAATTCACGTGCCATAGATATATTATACATTAAAAAAGGGCGGGTTCTAAAGAACCCGCCCTTAAAATTATTAACCTAATTTTTCAATCAATATCGCATGCTTTGTTGCAAATTCTTTTCCTCTTGCAATGATTGCGGCTTTCAAAATCGCATTCAAATCAATCGGAGTAAGTTCTTCAAAGTTATTAGGAAGTCTAAGTGACCAGTTCTGATCGCCTGATGTTCCAGGAGTATTGTATGTTTCTTTTATTCTAAAGAAATCAGTGAAGAAAATTTGAACATTCTTAGCTTTTGAAGCAAAGATTTCTGTTAATTTAACAAATGTCAAATAATCCTTATCCTGAGTCAATTTAACAATAATATCATCCTTGTTATCAGCTTCTGCAAATAAGTCTTCAACAAGGTTCTTAGCGTGCAAATAACCTTCATGAGTATTAATCATTGACTCTGCCCACATTTCGATAGGATTGTTATCGTGAGTACCAACCATATTCCAAACGTTTTCTGTAATATTTTTACATCTATATGGGTGTTCAGGTTTTTCAGGAACTACAAACTGAGTAAGTCTCATACCTTGAAGTTCGTATTTTTTCATAACCGCATCAACAGGGTTTGTAAGTGTTCCTAAGTCTTCACAAACAATTGCGTTTTTATCCAAACCGCATTCTTTTGCAGCAGCGATAACAACTTTTTCGATTAGTCTGCCGTAAAGCTTGATTTGTTCATCGTTCAATGATTTAACACGTTTTTCTTTATCATTTTCAAGAGTCCAATCCAAATCATCACAGCTTGGAATAGCATATCTTGAAAGCTCAGAATGTTCAGGAGAAGAATACAATCTGCCTGCACCGTGTTCAGGTAACGGTTTTTTACCTGCTTTATATACCCAAGGGTCGATTAAACCAACGATATGGTCGATTCTAACCCCGCCCGGATTTTCTTTGAACATCTTTTTGTAAAGATTTTTCATCAAAACTCCGCCTTCGCCTAATGAACCATCAGCGTTGAACATTTTATCAGGGTCCATTAGAGGGAATCCCCATGCCTGACCGTCTTTTGAGAAATAATCAGGAGGACAGCCTAAGAACCAGCCGTCAAGGAACAATGATTGGTAAGCCCATGCATCTCTGTCTGAAAATGCAACTTGTCTATCTGCAATCATTTTGATACCTTTTTTAAGCGCAAATTTCTTTGTTTCTTCGTTTTGTGTTTCTAAAACAAACTGGCAGAAGCTGTAAAACTCGATTTCATCAGCATATTTTGACTTAATTTCAGAAATACGTTCAGCGTAAGCTTTCTTTTCATCTTCGTTTTTAGGATTCATAAGGTTTTTATCAGCTTCATTCTTCCAACCATACCAGAAATCGCTTCCGTTTTCGATAGAAAGAGCTTCATATAATGAATCATTATCTAACCAGTAGCTGTTTTCCTTTTTGAATTTTTCGAATTCTTTTTTAAGAAGATTAGACCCCTTAAAATTGTTCCAAGCTTCTTTTAACGCTTCATTTTGAGCATTACAAATATATGAATAAGAAGTTCTTGCCTGATTTTGGCGAGGATTTTCTCTAACAACTCTTTTATAAGTATCAAGTGAAAGGATTTCACCCCATTCTTTTTGAGTAAGTTGTTTTAAATCAATAAACAAAGGGTTTCCTGAGAAAATAGTACCGCAATATGGAGAAGAATCAGTACATTTTGTCTTCCCTGCAGGCCCAAGCTGAATAGCGTTAAAGATTTTTGATGCGTAATCAATCAAAGCATGACCTGATTCTGAGTTAAAAGTACCAAAACCTGTGTCTTCACCGTCACGAGCAGGAAAACTGCTTCCGTGTACAATAAGGGCAAGGTTTTCTTTGCCTAATGCTTTTAGCGCATCACCAATTACATTAGTATCATGTTTCAAAAATGTTAAACAGCTCATAAAATACTCCTTATATAACTTCTGTATAAAGTGTATCATTTACATATTTTGATTTCAATAGAGCAATTCAGAGGATTGAAAAAGTCGCTCTTTTCTTGTATTATACGGACAAAATAAGAAAGGAGCTCTATATGGAAATCAGAGTTGTTGAAAATACACAGTCTGTTGAATGCGACCTTTTAGTTGTAAACCTTTTTGAAGGTGAAACTACAACAAGCGCTCTGGCTAACACTTATGCCGTTCAACAAGACCATTTTGAAGGTAAATTCGGTCAAACTTATCTTCTTCCTACATACGGACAAGAACCACACAGAAAAGTTCTTGTAATCGGGTTTGGTAAAAAATCAGAATTTTGCCCTAATAAACTTAGAGAAGCTGTTGCTAAATCAATTAAAAAAGCAATGCAGATTGAAGCTAAAACAGTTGCATTTAAACTTGACGGAGTAGAATTTGACTACTCTGAACAGTTTGCATTAGGCGCAAAAATTGCTGATTATTCTTTTGATAAATACAAAACAGAAAAGAAAGATAACCACGTAAACGAAGTTTTTGTTGAAGCTAATGAAATTGAAATCAGAAAAGCAGAAAAAATTGCTTCAGCAATGGCATTTACAAGAAACCTTGCAAACGAGCCTGCACAATTCGCAACTCCGACTGAACTTGCGTCAATCGCTTGTGATTTAGGTCTTGAAACAAAAATCTATGACAGAGAAGAATGTGAAAAAATGGGAATGGGAGCTTTCTTAGCAGTAGGCCGAGGAAGCGCAGAAGAACCCAAATTCATCCACATGAAATATACTGTTCAAAACCCTAAGAAAAAAATCGCAATCATTGGTAAAGGTATAACCTTTGATAGCGGTGGATTAGACATTAAACCTGCTTCATCAATGCTTACAATGAAAGACGATATGTCAGGCGCAGCTTGTGTTCTTGGTATTATGAGCATCCTTAAAGAACTTAACCCTCAAGTAGAAGTACACGGAATTATCGCAGCTTGCGAAAACATGCCGGGATGCAGAGCATATAAACCGGGTGATATCCTTACCGCTAAAAACGGCAAAACAATCGAAGTTGATAACACTGACGCAGAAGGACGTTTAACCTTAGCTGACGCTCTTTGCTATGCTTGTGAATTAAGCGTAGACGAAGTTATTGACATAGCAACCCTAACAGGCGCTTGCATGGTAGCTTTGGGCTCAAACGCTGCAGGTATTATGGGTAATGATGATGAGTTAGTTAAAAACTTAATCAAAACAGCAGAGAAAAGCGGTGAAAGATATTGGGAACTTCCTATGTGGGATGAATACTTTGACAGCTTAAAGAGCGACATCGCTGATATGAAAAACACCGGCTCACGCTGGGGCGGTGTTTCAACAGCAGGTATGTTCCTTAAAAAATTCGTTAAAGACGTAAAATGGGCCCACATCGATATCGCAGGCGTTGCATTCCTTGATAAACCTCAAAAAGAACTAATCAAAGGAGCTTCAGGCGCAGGTGTCAGAACATTAATAAATTATATTTTGGAATCATAATTATTAAAGGGCGGCTCTTCGAGCCGCCCTTCTATTTTGAACAAAACCTCAACCACATGCGTTATACTATTAATAACGGAGGTTCAGTATGAAAAAGATTTTAACAGTTTTTGCTCTATTAACCTTTTTAGGCGCAAGTGTACCTGCTTTTGCAGCTCCTCCGCCACCACCGCCAAATTACGGAGGACAGTATATTCATGCCGGCAGTCATTATATGAGAAGACCACTGCACCGCCACAATTACTATGGCCCACATAGGAATTTTTCCGTTTACACAAACTACTATCCTCACAGATTAGCATTCCCGCATTGCAGATGTCCATACTGTATGGCGCATAGACCACAAAGCAGTGTAGGGGTGTACTTTAGTTTTTAATTTTTGCCGAAAATAACTTCCGCAGCATAATATGTTGCCGGAGGTTATTTTTTAATGATAAACTTAGATAAGCACTGGGAAACTAGAGGGCTTATGCTTGAGCAAAAATACATAGCTTTAATAGATTGTGACAGCTTTTTCGTTTCATGCGAAAGGAAACTTAACCCTGAACTCAACGGACTTGCAGTCTGCGTTGTTTCAGGCGAACGCGGATGCGTAATCGCGCGCTCAAAAGAAGCCAAAGAAATGGGAATTCCTATGGGACAGCCTTTATTTATGGCAAAAAGAGATTTTCCCAAATGCATCTATATTAACGCGAACCATTATAATTACTCAGAAATTTCACGCGAAGTAATGTCTATTCTTAAAGAATTAAGCCCTTATGTGGAAGTTTATTCAATTGATGAAGCGTTCGTTGATTTAACAGGATTAGCGAAACTTTATAAAATGAATTATTATAATCTGGCTAAACACATCCGGCAATTAATTTGGGAAAAAGCAGGAATCCCTGTTTCAATCGGAGTAAGCAGAACTAAAGCTCTTGCAAAACTCGCATCCGACAAATCAAAAACAACAAAAGAACATATTTGCATATCAGGGAAATGCGGGATTCCACGGCTCTTAAAACAAACCTCAATCGGAGAAATCTGGGGAATCGGACGAAGATTAGAGCCGAAACTTCGAGGACACGGGATTTATACTGCCTATGATTTTGTACAAAAAAATGATGTCTGGTTAAAAAGCCGTTTCGGGAAACTTGCACTTGAGCTCAAATACGAGCTTATGGGGAATTTAATCAACAAAGTTACAAACGAGAAAAAGCTTCCAAAATCAATCATGGATACAAAATCATTCCCTGAATTCACATCAGATTTAAACTACCTGAAAAACGAACTAATGATTCATATTCACTCCGCCTGTAGGAAACTCCGCCGCGCTGACTGCAAATGCGGAACTGTAGGAGTTATCTTAAAAACAAAAGATTTTCGGGTTAATTATGAAAAAACCAACTTAGAATTATCCACTAATTTCGAGTTTGAAATCTCAGAAGCAGCATTCCCGCTTTTAGAAAAAATGTATAACTCTCAAACTCTATACAGAAGCGTGGGAATTCTCCTGGACAACTTTAATCCTTGTTCCAACGAGCAAATCTCTTTGCTTGCCGACAACTCCCGACGTGAAAAAAACGAAAAACTTGCACGAAGCCTTGATAAACTGGAAGCAAAATTCGGTCGAAATATTGTTAAAACAGGGTTCACAAAAGAAGTTGAATTCAAACAAGAATTCCTAAGTGGTGGAGATAAATACGAAAATATTTAATATATAGACATATTACAAAAACTATTGTAATATAGAATTGTAGGTATACTCATACTTTTCACCGACACACACGAGTAGTGAGGACTATAGGTCGGAAAGGAGAGTGCTATGCTTAGATTGCTAATAATACTAATACTAGCAATATGCTTGCTAGTATTAGCTTCCAAAATCTAAGTGTAGGAGTGAAGAGAGCCACTAAGAAGAGTTGACAATTTCTTTTTGGCTCTTCCTACACCTTAATTATTTACTATTTTTCCCGATTTGTCAACCCGTCAAATTTTATTAAAACTGATTTCATAACCCAGTAATTCGGCTATCATGAGGGTTTCGTTGTAACTTAAAGTTCCTCGTGTAAGTTTACGTGATAACACGTTCGGCGCACAATTTTTTCCTGTTCTCTCAGAAATCATTGCAGCAAGATCCTTAAGTAAAATACCCTCTTGTGCTAATAAAGTTTTAATTTGTTCTCTAACTAACAATTTCATACTAATATTATACTTTTTTGCTATTAAGTTGACAAATATGGAACTTTCTCATACAATAAATAGCATATTAGCTACTTAAATAGCTAATATGCTATTTATAGATTAATATAACTTAACAAAGGAGGCGTTATGGAACAAAGATTTGAAAAAATTGTGAAAGATTTTTGGGATATTGACTGTTTAATTCGAATGATGAAAGAAATTATTTTCAAAGATAGCTGGGAAATGCGTGAAGATGATGTAGATACTGTTTGTGAAATATTAGCAGAAAAATCAGAAAAGTTACGCAATGAAGTTGAAGAACTAAAAACTCAAATATAAAAGGCGGGAATAAAATTCCCGCCTTTTAAACCTAAAATTGCGAACTCGCTAGAAGTAGAGTCAGTCAAGGATAGCCCTTACATCATGCCGCCCATTCCGCCCATGCCTGCCATTGCTGACATGTCAGGAGCTTTTGACTCTTCAGGAATATCAACAACTGCTGCTTGAGTTGTTAGAAGCATTGAACCAACAGATGCTGCGTTTTCAAGAGCACTTCTTGTAACTTTTGCAGGGTCAACGATACCAGCTGCAAACATATCTGTGTATCTATCCAACAATGCATCATAGCCGTAAGCATCTTTTTCAGAACGAACACGTTCTACAACAACATCAGATTTAGCACCTGAGTTGAACGCGATTGCGCGAAGAGGTACATCAAGAGCTGCTGTAAGGATTTTGTATCCGCTCTTTTCATCATCTGAATCAAATGTGATTGTGTTCAATTTTTCTTCAAGAGCTTGTTGAACTCTAATCAATGCAACGCCACCACCAGGAACGATACCTTCTTCGTTAGCAGCTCTTGTAGCGTTAAGAGCGTCTTCGATTCTTAGCTTACGTTCTTTAAGTTCGATTTCTGTAGCTGCACCAACTTCGATAACTGCAACACCGCCAGCTAATTTAGCCATACGTTCTTGTAGTTTTTCTTTGTCGTATTCGCTATCTGATGCTTCAATTTGTTTTTTGATTAGGTTAACACGTTCTTTAACAGCTTCTTTAGTTTCGTCGCCAACAACAATTGTTGTTTCGTCTTTAGTAACAGTAACGCGTTTTGCAACACCCATCATAGCTGTTGTTACGTTTTCTAATTTAAGACCAAGTTCTTCTGTAAACAATTGACCGCCTGTTAGGATAGCGATATCTTCTAACATAGCTTTTCTTCTGTCACCAAAACCAGGAGCTTTAACAGCAACTGCTCTTAGAACTTTTCTCATAGTATTAACAACTAATGTAGCAAGAGCTTCGCCTTCAACATCTTCTGCAATAAGAAGAAGTGAACGACCATCACGTGCAACTTGTTCAAGAACAGGAACTAAATCAGCAATTAAGTTAATTTTTTTGTTAACGCAAAGAACATAAGCTTCTTCAAGAACAGCTTCCATTCTTTCAGGATCAGTTACGAAATAAGGTGAAATATAACCTTTATCAAACTGCATACCTTCAACAACTTTCAAGTTAGTACCGAAAGATTTGCTTTCTTCAACAGTGATAACACCGTCGTGTCCAACTTTGTCCATAGCTTCTGCAATCAATTCACCGATTTCAGAGTTGTTACCAGCTGAAATTCCTGCAACTTGAGCAATCTCTTCTTTTGTATTAACAGGTCTTGAAAGGTCTTTAATCTTGTTGATAGAAATTTCAACAGCCTTGTCAATACCACGTTTCATAGACATTGGGTTAGCACCTGCTGTTAGGTTCTTCAAACCTTCTCTAACGATTGCTTGCGCAAGTACAGAAGCTGTAGTTGTACCGTCACCTGCAACATCGTTTGTTTTAGATGAAACTTCTTTAAGAAGCTGAGCACCTGCATTTTCCAAACCATCTTGTAATTCGATTTCTTTAGCAATAGTTACACCATCGTTAACGATTTGAGGTGCACCAAATTTCTTTTGTAAAATAACGTTTCTGCCTTTTGGTCCAAGAGTAACCTTAACCGCATCAGCAACAGCGTCAATACCTTTAAGAAGCGATTTTCTTGCTTCTTCTTCAAAAACTATTTTCTTAGCCATTATATTTTCTCCTATTCAATAACTGCTAACGCATCTTTAATAGACAAAATCTTGTATTCAACTCCGTCCATTTTAACTTCTGTACCTGCATATTTAGCATAAAGTACAACATCCCCAACCTTAACTTCCATAGGCTCTTTTTCGCCTTTTTCATTAGTTTTGCCTTCGCCAACAGCAACAACTTCACCTTTTTGAGGTTTTTCTTTTGCGCTGTCAGGAATGAAAATTCCGCCTGAAGTTTGTTCAGTATCTTCAATAACTTTAATAACAATTCTGTCTGCCAATGGTTTTAATGCCATAATATAATCCTCCTAATATCTTACTCTTATATTTATACACCATTTTTCAGGATTTTGTTAAAATATTAAGGAAAAATTAATTATTTACTATAAAGTTTTAAATAGCTCTTCCATAGTTATATCCAAACCATGTGCGATTTTTAAAAGAGCTACCAACCCTGGCCTGTTAATTCCCACTTCAATCTTTCCTAAGTAATCAAGA
The DNA here is from genome assembly GCA_947073895.1 of uncultured cyanobacterium. Taxonomy (GTDB): domain Bacteria; phylum Cyanobacteriota; class Vampirovibrionia; order Gastranaerophilales; family Gastranaerophilaceae; genus CAG-196. Next base: position 9,665 of record CAMTNN010000007.1, on the reverse strand, counting down.
CTAATTCCTGCATTTTCTGCCAATTTTTCTTGCGTCAAATGCTTATTTTCTCTTAATAACTTAATTCTATATCCTAAGTTTTTATAGAAAACGCTGAAGTCCATTTAGAAATTTTACTAGATATTATAAACAACTTTTACTGGATATATAGACATAAAATTAATAAGGTAAATTACTAAAGAATTTCTCATAACTTACTTCTAAAGCTTCAATAATTTTATGTAATGCTTTTAAGCCAGGTTTATTTATACCAACCTCAATTTTTCCGACATAATCTGTACTAAGTGAAGCTTTTTCAGCAAGCTGTTCCTGAGTTAGTTGTAGCTTCTGTCGATAAAATCTAATTTTATATGCAATATTTTTATAAAATGATTCAAGCTCCATTTGATTATCTTACTGGATATGTTACAGTAATGTTACTGGAGTATTTCCAGTGTTGGGGTCGTTATGAATTATATAATTAAAATACTGATTTTTATTCTTATGTTTGATATTTTAAGCTTAGCATCTGCATCAAGCAAAATACCCATTACCATAGTTAAAATTTATGACGGTGATACTGTTTTGGCTCAAATAGACAAAAACCTGTTTTCTATAAGGTTAATTGGAATTGATTGCTATGAAACAAAGAAGATTCACAGAGCATATAAACAAGCTTATCAAAATAATCTATCTGTCGATGAGGTAGTATGTAGAGGGAAAAACTCACAACAATTTTTAGAACAATTATATGAAAACAATAAAAATAAACCAATTTTTCTTGATTTTAAGGGCATTGATAAATACGGCAGAGTCTTAGGAATTATTTATTTTGATGGGAAAAATATTAATCAAGAACTGCTAGATAATGGTAATTGTTTAAAATATATTTACGAAAAATAAATCAAAATAGGCCCTTCTTTACAAAACTTAACAAACTAAAAGAAAAAAGGCAATTTTTTGAAACTTATATACTTTATATATATGTAAGCGTTATTCAAATAGAGAGAGTACAAAAAATGGCAACAACATATACAGCAATCGAAAGAAATAAAAAACCAGCAGGATCATTAGAAATCCCTTCAGATTACAACTTCTACTATTTGAATAAACAAGACCGTCAAATGAGATTCAACAACGGCGGCGACCCAATCTACGCTATTTTCGATAAAATCGACCAAAGACCTCTTTCTAAAATCGCTAAAGACTTCGTTAAAGAATTAGCTGATGACACTATCAGATTCATCTCTACTATTACAAAATAAGCTTACACATTCTTTAAATGCTCTATTTTTAACGCAGGCTCTAAAATAACAGATAACGCATCTATTCTAAATTTTTTATACACAGGATTTTCTTGAAGATACAGGAAAAGTCCTGTTTTTATATTCTGATATTTGGTTTTTGTTATTGCTTCAAAAGGTGCACCACAAATATTAGTAGTACGGGTTTTGACCTCACAAAACACAAGAGTGTCCTTATCAAGAGCAATAATATCTATTTCACATTGGCGGGAAAAATGCCTGTTGGTTTCAAGAATTTTATACCCCTGTTTCTTTAAATATTCTTGAGCAAGTTGTTCTCCTTTTTTCCCGACAGATATATTGCTCATAATAATTCCTTATAAATTTTATTGTATTTTTCTAAAGTTTCAAAACTCCAACTGCAGTCTTTTAATAAACAGTTTTTAACTAATAAATTCCAGCTTGATGGGTTGTGTTGATAGATATTCAAAGCCTTCATCACAGGAGCTAAGAAAAGCTCGTTATTATCTTCTTCAGTCAAAAGACTTTTCTTGGTTTTTAACCCGCATCCATTAGTAATATCGTCAAAAATATCCGAAACAGTATCATTCAGGATTCCGCTCCTTGATACAACAGGAACACAGCCATAGTGCATTGCAATAAAATGTTCAGGAGTGTTAAAGTTCGCTCTTCTTGGAATCAAGGTCATATCAGAAGCAGAATAAAACTTAGACAAGTTAAGTTTCCCATCAATAAATACCCATCTGCCGTTAATGTATTTGTTTTTCTGCAAAAATTCTATCCAATTCCTGATAAATCCTGATTTTAGACCGTTTTTTATACAAATAATAACCTGAAAACTCTTATGCAGTTCAAATAATTTCAAAATAGTATTAAACAAAACATCCACTCCGTTTGCAAAAATCTCCTGCGAAGCATACGCAAACAAAAGCGGTGAGTCATAAAAACTATCCAAAGAGCCTACAATTACAGAATCCTCATCCTTAAACAAAGTCGGATCAACAAAATTAGTTTTTATTCTATCTGCGCTGAATTCTTTTAATATAGCGGTTTTATTTTTGTTTCTGTAATCTCTAAAGTTTTCGGCATTAAAACTGTAATACAGTTCCCTAGGGGCTCTAAATCCATACTTATCGTAATTTATTCCATAAGAAACAAAATCACTCTCATCTTTAACTTTAATAAGTTGAGGATACATTACTCCGGAAAGCTGTGGATTATTGAAAATCTCATTATAATAGGTTTCAGAAGTCACTGTACGGAAATGTGCTCGTCTTAGGGTATACATATAAGAATTGAAATACAAACTACCGCCAGAATTCATTTGCGGATAAATTTGCATAATTCTGGCATTTAATTTATTAAAGATAACGTTTTCTTCAATATCTTCGCCTTTATCTATGTACTTTCTAAACTTATAGTAATTTTTGTAGATAAATTTCAAACAATCATTCATCTGTGCAAAACGTTTTGCATTATGCAAATTAAACAGACTTGCAATGAGTTTTTTAACTACTTTATCCTTACAAATTTTTCTCATTGCGGTTTTATCTGCAAGATTAATAGCAGCCCAAAAAGCTTCTGTTTTGGCAATATCAATCTGAGTAAAATCTTTGATTGACTGTAAAACTTTAATATTGCGCGGGAATTTATCTTCAAATTCACAGCCTAAAAAGAAAGGAATATTTTCAGAATGAACAATATCAGGCTTGAAATTATCAAATTCAAGACTGCTAATTGCAATTCTTGCCGCTTTCAAAAACGGAGCTAAATAGCATAGTTTTGCAATCTCAGAAACATCTTTACATACAGAAAAAGCCTGTGAATAAATTCCATAAACCTGTATATTTGATTTATTTTTAGGAAATTTATAAACAGAAGCTTCAACTACTCTGTTTTGAATAAAAAACTTGAAACTTTTTGAAAACTTAAACTTATCAGCTTCTGAATTTACTATCGGAACCATTACCCTGATATCGTTTTCAGGATATTGCCTGCGCATCTTGTCAATGAATTCCAAAGGAGAGTCCAAACGCAAAGAATCCTTTGTATAAGGCGGACAATCAAGTGTCAGATACAAAATATTCGTAAAAGTTTTTGGCAACTTGGGAGCAAAAGCAGACAAAACTTTGCGTTTTAATAATCTGTAATAAGCGGTTAAATCCTTTACAAGAGCAGGCTTGCGGTTTATTTCCTCTTCAAGATTAGTATCTTGATTAAAAATAAACTCTATCTCCTCAGAATGTGATTCAGTCTTGTATTCACTCATTACGGACTAACCACCTTTCCAAGCACAACGCGTTTCTCTGCCCCTGTACAACAAGGAAGATTGTTTGGAATATTATAATAATTACAGTAACCTAATAGTGCAAATGCCATAACTTCTTTGTAATTATTAGAAATTCCGTAATCTTCATGCGTTTTGAGCTCAATTCGTTTTGGAAGATAATTTCTCAAAAACTTCATCATAGTTTTGTTATAAGCTCCGCCACCACCAATAATCGCAGTATCGACATTCACAGACGGATACACAAACCTTTCGTAAGCCTGCGCAATTGTTTTAGCCGTCAATGCTGTAAGTGTGGCAACAATGTCTTTTGATTCAGGCGGTGCAATCTTTAAAATATTTTCTATATATTTAGTTGAAAAATACTCACGCCCTGTAGTCTTCGGCGGATTCATAAAATAGTATTCATCCTGTAAAAGACAATCAAGCCAACTATCGCAAACAGTACCCTCAGCTGCAATTTCTCCATCTTTATCATATTTTTGTCCGAAGAACTTCTGCACACAGTAATCAATCATAATATTACCGCATCCTGTGTCAAACCCGAATGTATCACAATCGTCAGAAACCACTGTTACATTGGAAATTCCGCCGATATTCTGCACAAGAGAGTTTCTAAACCACTTTTCATCTGCAAAACACACGAGCGGTGCACCCTGACCACCGTATGCGATATCTTTTTCACGGAAATTTGAAATAACAGTACAGCCGGTTTCACGCGCAATAACAGAGCTTTCTCCTATTTGAAGCGTACTTTTGAAAGAAATATTATCAAGTTTTTCATCAAACGGATAGTGATAAACCGTTTGTCCGTGGCTTGAAATAAAATCAGGTCTTCCAAATTCACCAATTAAAATATTGGCAGCATCAGCAAAACACTTACCGACAGCAAAATTGAGCTGACATAGTTCTTTTATATTAATATCACCGCGAAAAGCAGAAAAAATCTTTGCTCTTATATGCTCAGGATAAGGATGATTAATCCCCTGAATAAGTTTGCAGGATAAATCAGGATAAACCTCGCAAAGTCCTGCATCAATTGAATCACAGGAGGTTCCCGACATTAAAGCTATAATTTTTTTAGGCTCTTTTTCTTGCATAATTATCTTCCAAAAACAGGAGGTGGTTGAATATATAGCGGTTTAAGCGTTCTCCAGTCTGTAGGCTCACCTTGCTGTATTTTTTCAAGCGCAAGTTTTGCCAAAATTTCACCTAATTGATATTCATTTTGTTGATAAGAAACAATGTCATCAGTATATGCGCTAAATCTTTCAAACAAGCTGTTATCAGTAATCAATCTACGGCCTTTGACAATTTTATCAACTTCTTCAAGCTCAACTGCACCAAGGATTTTGCCATCATAAACATAAGCTTTGTTTTTTCTTGCATCCAGAGCAACTAAATCATTCCCGCCTAATATTTTAGACAAAATTTCAAGTGATGAAACCCCGACAGCCTTGATATCAAGCTGCTGTGCAAGCATTCTTGCAACAGTTGTACAAGCTCTTATGCCTGTAAAACTTCCCGGACCTATATCAATTGAAATACAATCCAAATCATTAGGTGTCATATTTGATTCCTTGAGAATTTCAACAATTGTAGAAATCAAATAAGCAGAATGATAGTTTTTGTCATTGGACAAAATCACTTTATTATTAAACTTTTCCCCGTCAAATAATGTGACATAAGTCTTATCAAGACAGGTATCAAAAGAAATCATTTTCAATTTTTGAGCCCTTCTATAACGTAATTATTTTTTTCTCCAACTGATTTAAATTCATAATTTCTGCAATCGTCGTCATCATAAGTAACATTTATTTCAATTCTTTCAAACGGTAACTCGCCTTGAGAGAACTCTGCCCACTCTACAAAGGTTATTTTTTTGCCGTCAGAGTATTCTCTAAGCTCATCCGTAATAGTCGAAATTCCTGCATGCTCCAATCTATATAGGTCAAAATGATACACAGGAATTGATGCACTATGATACTCATTCAATATAACAAAACTCGGGCTTGTAACTTTTTCTTTCACACCGAGAGCCTCAGCCGTAAGTCTTACAAGCGCTGTTTTCCCAGCTCCGATTTCACCGAAAAGATTCACAAAACAGCCTTTCTCTTTAACAAGATTGGCAAATTTTTCCGCCAAAAGCTTTGTATCATCTAATGTTTTACATTTAATATTAAAACTATTCATTTGCTATTCTTACCTGATTTCGTCCGTTTGTTTTTGCTTCATATAACGCTTTATCCGCCCTTTCAAAAAGAACTTCGCCTGTTTCAACTTTGTTATATTCCGCAAGCCCCATACTTATTGTAACACTAATGTCTTGATTCTCAATATGGATTACCTTTGATTCCACAGCTTTACGTAAACGTTCGCCAACAATTTGAGCTTCATCTATTTTAGTAAACGGAAGCAATACTGCAAACTCTTCTCCGCCGTATCTTGCAGGAATATCAGATTCACGAAGCTGTTCTTTAATAATTCCCGCAACAGTTTTCAAGACTTCATCACCTGCTGCGTGACCGTAAGTATCATTGACTTTTTTAAAGAAATCAATATCAATCATCATTGCACAGAGCGGATTGTTTTGACGTTTGGTAATCGAAATTTCCTGCCCCAAACGTGTCTCAAACTGACGGCGGTTATTCAAATTAGTCAAAGCGTCCAAAGTTGCATACTGCAAAATTGTTGAATAAGTATTTGCCCTATTAATTGTAGCAGCCGCCTGTCTTGTAAGCTGTTCCAAATAATCGATATCGCGTTTTGAAAGTTTTTCAATCATACTTCTTGCAACAATACAGCCTGTAACCTCGTCTTCTGATACAAGCGGGAATGCTCCGATTTTATCATCATTGGTTAAAATATATCCGTAATCATTATCAAGCTGTTTTAACACCTCAAAAACACGCTCATCATTACAAGCTTTCGGCCAAACAAGTGAGAACTCTTCTCCTTGTTTTAGAAACACATAAATCAAATGGTCGGAAATAAACCTATCCAGCATTTCGCCAATTAACGGAACAATATAATTAATTTCATATTGGGTTTCAATAATTTTTGCAATATTTTTCATTGAATCATGGAATTCAACATTAATCTGAGATTGCTCATTTAATACAATATTTTGGAGTTTTAAAGATATTTGAGTCCCCAAAATTTTCATCAGGAACATATTTTCCATATCAATAGAAGTGTCTTCGTCAAACACAAGTTCCATTATGCCAAATACCATGCCATTCTTAACTATCGGCATAAATAAAGATTGTATCTTAAAACTGATATCACCGATTGTCTGCGGAAGTTTAAAAGCTTTGTTATTAATCACAAAGTCGTTTCCATGGATTTCTTCATAAGCGTGATAAATCGTATCCTTTAAATCACACTGCAAAACCTCATCAATCACACACCAGTTTTGAGCATAATTCCTAAGTGTTGAAGTATTCGGGTCAAAAACATAGATATTCAAATCATTTAAAGAAATATATGTTTTAATAAGAGCTTTGAGCTCATTTACAAGCTCATAAGCATCAAGTTCTTTTATTAAAATATCTGCTGTTTTTGCCAAAAAATGTAACTTAGAGTTATCCATTACTCTTCATCCTCGCTAAAATAATTAAAACCTGCACAAGTTTTAAAGTTTTTATACATAGCTTTATCAAACTCATCATCAGCTACAATTCTTCCGTTGACATAAGTATAACTGTTATTCAAACTTCCAACAGGCTCATCAGTCAATTTTTCTGTATAATATTCTTCACTTGTTATAAATCTTCTTGTTACTTCATTAAGCAGGTTGAAAATATAAGTTGTCTGAACTGTCGATGAAGTCGGATTTTCAGAAATCAAAATAGCAGCTTTTTCAAGCTCTGCAATCGACTCACGGTCTCTGTGTATACTTCTTAAAAGCACAGCAAGATTATAATGCCCTTCAAAATTCATCGGTTCTAAATCTATCGCTTTACAATAATCCAAACCAGCATCACGGAATTCACCGCGCAAATGATGTGCTACCGCTCTATTATAGTAAACATCGTAGTTTTTCTTGATATATTTAGTTGCCTTAGTGTAAGCTTCAATTGCATGTCCTAAATACTCGTAAGCAAGATACTGTTTTTCAAGAGGTAAATACAAAGCTTTTTGACGGAATGCGACACCTTTATTAAAGAATGCTAAACCGCGGTTTGTATCCACACTCTTAATATTAGAATAAACAAAAGGTATCCATAACTTAAAAAGCTTTATAGTCGGAACTATATCGAATTGTTCAATTGCTTCATCAAAAAAACCTAAATCCTCCGAGTAAACTATTCCAAGATTCATACGCGCCATAACAAAATTAGGATTAGCTTTTATTGCATTTGTATACGCGTCAACTGCTGAATAATAATCTTCATGCACAGCATAAATATTACCCAAATTAAACCACGCTTCATAATGCTGGGGATATAAGTCAAGCCCTGCTATATAATAATCCAGAGTTTTTCCCATATTATCAGCAGCATAAGCCTGATCGCCTTTATAGATATAATATGTTCCTTTTGCATGACGATATTGCTCTTTAACCCAGTCCTGATAAAAATATCCGAGAGCTGCAAGAATCAATATGAATAATAATGGGAATATCTTTCTAAAGAAACGTCTCATAGTTTAGAATTATAGCATGCATTTAGCTTCCTCGTCAAAATGTAATATAATCAGGGCATCAAGATTTATTTTCAAGTTCATATTGAAGTCTACCATAAAAACTTAAAGCATCCTGATCTCTGGGATTAAGCTCAAGAGCGGCTTTACAATCTGCTACAGCGCTATCAAACTCACCGAGGTTGTATAAAATAATACTTCTGTTGTAATAAGGAATTGCTGAAGCCGGATTTAATTTAATAGACATATTACAATCGTTTAGGGCATTTTTACTATCTCCAAGAGTATAATATGCAATAGCTCGATTTACATAAGCATCGGAGTATTCACTATTTAATTCTATTGTCTTATTAAAATCGTCTAACGCACAAGCATAACTACCTAGTTTTAAATTCGCCGTGCCACGCTCAAAATAATTTATATAATTATACGGTTCTGCTTTAATTTTCTTGGAATAATATTTAATCGCTTGTTCAAAACCATTACTCCGAACATCTTTTTTCATTAGTCCCTTGATAAAACTATAAATCCAAGCTCCGCTAAGTATTAAAACAGGTATAACAATTTTCACAATAAATTTTGCAGATGTATAATCAATATTGTCCATTTCACTCTCCCTTTTTGCCAAATCATACGCTATTCTTTAATAATCGACCAAAACTCAGGATTTTTAGTTTCGCAATCCAAAATATCAATAATTCTGTACACAGGAACTTCCGCCGTAGAAATATGTTTAACACCGTTAAAATCAATCTCATTGTTTACATTAAAATGCCCTGCTATAATTGCTTTAACATTCTTATGCTTAGCTATTGTTTTCAAATAATTTTCCGGCTTAGCTGTGTATTTCATTTCCTTAGCTGCAGGTGGAATAATAGGGTAATGCTGAATAATTATAACATTTTTATCTTTATTAAGCGTAAGCTGTTCATCAAGCCAGGTAACAGTTTCAGGTTTATAATACCCCATAGAAGTAGGTATAACTTCTTTTGAGCCGTCAAGCACAATAAATACTACACCATTTTTTTCAAATAAGTAATTTGGAGAAGTTATTTTCTTATGAGCACGCACATTTTTACTCAAAAGCTTCATGTACTCTGATTTTCCCAAATCTTTTTGCTTATTAACATCTTTTTGCCCGAGAACAAAATAAACAGGAGCTTTGAACTGTTTTATTGGGATTTGACTGTCGGTCTGTTCCTTACAGCTTTATTGGGGGCGGTGACTTTGGGAAGTATGGGAAGTGAAGGCCGTACCTTTTTTCAGGATCTGGCAGTCATGGACTGGTCTAGCATTAAATATGCATTCTTGGGTGGTGTTGTGTGGAACTTCGGTAATATATTCCTTACCGCAGCCATTGCCGTAGCCGGCATGTCAGTAGGTTTTCCCATTGGCGGCGGGTTGGCATGGATTGGCGGCATCGTGTTCAATTATTTGTTGATCTCCCTTGCGGGACAGACTTATCAGGGAAACCAGTTTTTGCTATGGAG